>JAQTNB010000009.1:2419-12805 GCA_028714055.1 Candidatus Omnitrophota bacterium | reverse complement strand
ATCCACTTTGCCTTCATGCATGACTTGCGCTACGGTATTATCGGCGATCACCGTGACGCTGTAACCTTCCCGCGCCAGCTCCCAGGCGCTCAGGCGCGCTCCCTGCAGGTACGGGCGCGTTTCCGTGACGATAAAGCCGATTCTTTTTCCCGCCGCGCGGGCGAATGAAGCGATCAAAGGCATCAGCCCGCTTACGTTACAATGCGTCAGCACCGTATCGCCGTTTTTCAGCAGTTTGCTTGCCTCTTTTGCCTGCGCAATACGCTTATCTTTAAGCTGTTCCAGGAACCCGAGGATATTCCTCTCCAGAGTCTCGGGCTCCTGCCACGCCCAGCCCAGCACCATATCTGTCAGATAACGGAAGGCTACGGTCGGCCTGGTGGCAACCAGGGCCTCGGCCACCTTACGTAAGACCGGCATCAGGTTCTTGCGCTTTTTGTTCCGGCGGATGACCAAAAGAAACGTATAAAAAACCAGGAGCACCTGCCCTACGGCGCGCGTCTTCATCTCCTTGATCGCGCGGCAGGACTCAAGATAACCATTCACCCGTATATAGAAAAGCTTCCCCGGAAGAAGGGTCTCATCCAAAACATACAGGCTGTCCCCTTTTGAAATAACGGGCCAGAAAAGCGGTGAAAACCGGACAGGTTTATCCATTAGGCGTTCAGTTTTTTTGCGGTTTCAAGGCCGATCTCGATAAGCTTGCTTTCGGCCATATAATACGACGGGTTCATGAACCCCATCTCCCCGGTGATCACATTATCGCTTACCGCCAGGATCGCCCCTGCCTTGACGCCATAGGTCTGGGCGATAGTCAGGAGGCTTGAGGAGACCATATCTACGGCGACCGCGCCTTCTGCGCGCTTTGCCTCCACAAGCTGGCGCGTTTCGCGCAACAGCGCATCGGTAGTCCAGACCGTACCCCGGTGCACGGTAACGCCCATCCCCCTGGCTGTTTCCAGAAGCGCGTCGCTCACGCGCGAGTCTGCGCGCGTCTCAAAACCGCTCTCCACGTAATACGGGGTAACGCCGTCGCCGCGGATGACTTTATCCGCGATCACCAGGTCTCCGATCTTGATGTTTTCTGCCAGGGCGCCGCAGGTGCCGATACGGATGATCGTTTCGATCTTTGCGTTGCACATGACTTCCGTGGTGATGGAGGTATCGGTAGAGAACCTTCCCCCGTTCATCGCGGTGACCTTCATCCCCTGGTAGGTACCGGTATACATGGTATATTCCATAAAAGAAAAGTTCCTGACCGGGCTCTCCAGCTTCTTCAGTAACACCTCCAGCCTGTCGCGCGGCCCGGGGACGATCGCGCAACGGCCCACATCCTGGGGCCTCAGCTGCACCATCTGGGTCAGATCGCTTCCTGTTAAATGGACGTCTTTCTGCATCTGCATGGGTTTATGCTCCTTTGAGTATTTGGGCTGCGTTTTCACCCAGGATACCTTCCTGTTCTCTGTTTGTAATGTTTAATTTTCGCACTGCTTCGATCGATGGGGCGCATTCTCTCTTCGCCGGCCAGTCGCTTCCCCAGAGGATGTTCTCTGCGCCGAACGTATCAAGCGCGGCAAGGAAATTCGCCGTTCCCGTATCTCCGCTTGTGTCGACGTAGAGGGTCTTCAGATGTTGGGAAGGCAGTGCTTTGAGGTCCTTGACGAAATTGACCGAACGCAGCATCTGATACGTGGCGTCAAAGCGGTTCTTCAGGTGCGCGGCCACCCCCCCGAAATAGGAAAATACAAAGTTCAACCCCGGGTAATCCCGCAAGAACCCTCCCATCATGAGCTTGCCTATGCACATGGTCGTATCAAAGATATATTCGACCACCGGCGTCAATAAGGGTTCCTGCACGCGCTCACAGCCGATCGGGTCGATGGTCTGCGAATGGACGAAAATGGGCAATCCTTCTTCCTGCGCTTTTTTATACAGCGGCAGGAATATCGCGTCGTCGAGATAGCGCCCCGCGTAGCTTGAGGCAAGCGAGACCGCCCGGAAACCCAGCTCCCGGGTCGCCCGGGAGAGTTCATCCAACGCGCAGCCCGTTTCATCGACCGGAACGACTGCGGCGCCGATAAACCGGCCGGGATAACGCCGGATGATCTTGCCCACGTTATCATTGTAAATGCGCGCGGTCTCAGCTATGCCGAGTTTCGCGTGCGCATCCGAGGTCGGGTAGCTTAAGACCGCCCTATCGATACCGCTAGAATCCATCATCGCCAGATGCGCCTCGATATCCCCCCAGGCCTTCGAGTAAAAATGGGCGCGGGTGATGATCTCTTCGGGAAGCCAATGGGCGTGGCAGTCTATGATCATGGCTTAGTGCCCGGTGCTCTCAAGGATCCGCCGGCGCATCTCCTGTTCGTAAAGCCGCTTCATTTTATGCAAGCCCCCCTTACCGAGCGTCGCGGCTATCGTCTTTTCGATAGCCTCAAGTTTGAGGGCCAGAAAATGATACTGCGGGAGAAACCCTTTACCTTTGTATTTGAGCCTTAAACCTTGCGCCTCTTTCTTCTGCATGTATTGCCGGTATCCCTCAATGAACTCTGCGGCTGCCTTATGCGCATCAAGTTTCTTCATCCGGGCAAGCAGCGCTTTGTCCACCTCAAGCTGGGTGAACTTGCGCTCTATCCTGTCAAATTCCTCCCGGGTCGTCTTATACAGCCACAGAAGGTAGCGTTCCCTCAGGTTCTTCCTATCGGAAGCATCCGGCTTCATTTTGCCCTCAACTCAACCGTGTCGAAATAAAGCACGCCCTTTGCCGGAGGCCGCGGTTCAAATTGAAAGCTCTTGACCGGGAAATTGAGCTGGGCGTTCTTGTCGGCGTTATCGGGCTGCCAGTCGCCGCGGGCAAAGAACTCGTTGAACGGGCAGACGATCTGCTTCCATCCGGTAAAATTATCGTCGAGCATGAAACGCCAGAGCTCGTTACCGCTGTCTTTGATGTCGAAGGCGATCCTCGCGTTGGAGCCGCTTCCGTACATAAAGAACGTTATGGCGTCGTATTTTTTCCAGTTGATCGCCTGCGGCTGGACCAGCCAGTCGGTATGCTTGGAATCGAGGCCGAAACCCCTGGCGACCCACATATACCCGCCGGAGACCGCATCAAAGGCGACCTTGAGGGATTGGGCGCCCGTATTCTTGATGCCGGGATCAGCCGTTACCTCGACGGCAGAACCGGCGCCTGCTCCGTAGTCAACGGACCCTTCAGCCCCTCCGGAAATGCCGCCTTCGAAATCATCAAGCAGAAGGTTTGTTTTTTGCGAAACGCACCCCGCAACCAGGAATAATGCCGCCAATAAAACAAAAATCGCCTTTTTCATGCCCTTCTCCTTTTTTTTCTATACTCTATTCCCAATACTCTCTACGAACCGCCTGCCTTACCGGGGATGCTCCTGCTTAAACGGAATGACCGGCTTTGTCCAGGGTGTCTGCTGGTTTATGACAGAGATCTCAAGCGGGCAGACATTTGCCGGAACGGTAAGCGCAAAACGAAGAGCGTTTTCGATCGCCTCGGTCGTCATCAGGCGGTCCTGCTGTTCCTTGGTAATGTCCTGGAGCTTGCCGGTGAGGTCCGTATCGGTCACCCCCGGCAGGATCGAGGTCACCTTGATCCCGCTGTCGCGCAGCTCCCAGAACAACCCCTTGGAAAAGGCGCGCAGCCCCACTTTTAAAGAACTGTAAACGATGAAATTCCTGGGTAACGGGTCGCAAAGCGTTGAACCGGAAACCATATTGATGATCGCTCCCGCTTTATTCTTCAGCATATCATTGATCACCAGGCGGATCAATCGCACATATCCCAGGTAATTGGTAAGGCTGAGCCTCTCAAAATCTTCGATCGGCTGCTCCTGAAAAGGATACTGGCTGGAGACCCCGGCGTTGTTGATCAGGATATCGACAGAGCCGAACTTCTCCTTTGTCCTGGCAACCAGGTTCTCCAGGTCTTCTAACTTTGTTACGTCGCAGGGGACACCCAGGACCTTGACGTTGTATTTTTTGGCGATCTCATCCGCGGTCTCGGCAAGCGGGCCTTCCTGGCGCGCGGCAATGCTCAAGTTTATCCCGAGGCCCGCCGCCGTGGAAGCCAGGGCCTTGCCGATACCCCTGCTTGCACCCGTGACAATCGCTGTTTTTCCTTTAAGGTCAGTGTTCATTTTGCTTCTCCTATGTTAAAAAATAAAAAGGACCTGTTCGTTGCACACAACACGGCCAGTCCCGCCCCAAAAACCGTCAACCCTAACACAAAACCTTTTTGCATCACCGCGCCTGCAAGCGCCACCCCCAGGCCTCCGGACACGAAACGCACTCCGCTGTTAAGGCTTGCCGCTTCATTCAGCGACCCGCGCGGCAGGTCCGTCAACATCGTCGAGAGGCCCGCATGGTTAAAGGTCCACCCAAGGCCCCAGGCAACCATGAGGAGCGCCAGCAAAAAAACCGGCGTCCCGAGCGCAAGCAAAAAAACGCTTGCTATCATCAGCGCGATCCCCATGTTGACCGTATGCCGCCTGCCGAGAAGATCGCTCAGATGCCCGCCGATCACTTCACCGAAAACGCCGCTGAGGCTGGTAAGCGTGATCAGCATGCTGATGAAAAATTGCGAAAGGCCAAAACGCACGGAAAAATAAACAGCCAGCCATTGCTGTATCCCGTGATACAAGAGGCTGATCAGAAAGATATAGGCAAAGATGCGAAAGACGCGCTTCTCTCTGAGCACGCGCCCATAGTCAAAACGCAAAACCGCCGCTTCCGGCTCAAAGCGCGGGAGGAAGAAATACATGACCACCAGAAGCGCAAACCCCGCGATCGCCGGGATAATATATATCAGGCGCCAGGAAACAAACCCGCTTAAAAACAGGCCCAAAAGCGAAGCGACAAAGGTCGCGCTGAAAAATACCCCTACCAGCTTCCCGCGCCCCTCCTCCTGCGACCGGCTGCCGATCAGAATCAGGACCAGCGGAATGACCGACGCGCCAAACACCCCCATGAAAAGACGGGCGGCAAAAAGCACCTGGATGTTCCGGCTCAGGCCCGCCAGGAGGTTTGAGAGCGAAAACAAAAAAAAGCAGAATAATTCTACCCTTCTGGCATCCAGGACCCGCACCAGCGGGCCGTAGAAAAGCGCGGCAACCCCGTAGGGCAGCATATACAACCAGACCAGCATGCCTGCCCTGAACTGAGAGACCGCGAAATCTCCGGCGATAGCGGGGACCAGCGCCGCGGAGGCGGCGACATTGAACGAAAGCACCGCGCCCTCAAGGCATAAGATCAGGAAAGTCGCCTTCTTCACCGTCCGGCTTCTTTTTCTATGGCGCTCTTAAAGATCAGCAGGTTATCCTTGGAATGCTTGTTGATAAAGCCTTCGACATCCTGGTCGCTGAACTTTGCCTTTTCATCCATTTGAAAATGCTGGATCCAGACCAGCTCCACGCCTTGCGGCCTTTGGATATAGAGCCAGATGATCTTCATGAACTGAAAGGGGAATTTAGGGTCTTCCCTCTCCGCGTAGGCAAAGCCATGTTCTTTATAGAGGAGGCGGAAAGACTGCCAGGACTTGCCTTCGTCATCGGTAAGGCGGAATGTTATCTTATTGTCTTTCCTGTCAAGGACAACCGCTTCCTTGTATTCCGTGCCGAAAAGCTCTGTCCAGCGGGGTATGTCGTTTGAGATATCAAAGACCTTTTCATACGGCGCATTGATCACAACGGAATTGCATGTGTGTCCCATAGCGACTTCTCCTTACCCCGGCTTATTGATTTGCGAAATCACTTCGTGATTTCGCAAATCAACGCCTCGGGCGCAAATTAACTATTGTATAATCCCTACCGCTCGTACCCAGGCCAATGAGCGCATAACTTACGCGACCAACGGAAGCGTAAGTTATCTGCGCGAATTGTTCCGTGCCATGCCGAGCTGGATTTCTAAAAATTTGTGAAGCAAATTTGCAAGAAATCCAGCCGGCGCTTATGGCACGGAGCGCTATTGTAAAATCGCCACCGCCCTCACCCAGGCAGCTCCGGCATTGCGTATCCTTACCGGAAAACAGGAAATCTTAAAGCCAAACGGGGGAAGCTTGTCTAAATTCGCCAGCCGCTCGATATGGGCGTATTCGCGCTTCCTCCCGAAAAAATGCGCCGGCCACAAAAACGAGGGGTCTTTGCTGCGTAAAAAATCCCCCATCATGAACTTATACGGGCGGTCAAAACCTAACGTGTCGACGCCGATGATCCGCGCCCCCGCATCAAGCAGAAAGGCTATTGCCGCGGGATGCACGCCGGGATAATTGCTTAAATAATCCCTGGTACCGAAGAATTTATCCGCTCCGGTGCGCAGCAGCACGACATCGCCTGTTTTAAGCGTATATCGTATCTTTCCCAGGGCGGCCGCCGCGTCCTCTTTGGTAATGACCTCTCCGGGTTTTTTATGCGTCAAATCCAGGACTACGCCGTCGGAAAAACACCAGTCCAAAGGGACTTCGTCGATATACTTGGAGGGATGGCCTTCTGCCGCAGAGCCATAGTGGAAGGAATAATCCATATGCGTGCCGATATGCACCGGGCAGTGCACGGTCTCAAGCGACAGGAATTCTTCATCGGGAAGGTCGCCGGGGTTGATGATCCGCTTACCGAAGAAAAAGGCGATCCTCCCGCGCAGGGTCCTTTTCATCATCACCCAGTTAAGGTGCCTGACCCCCGCCTTATGGCCCAGGCGTTCGATACCGAACGGGTGGACCTCGGGAGCGCGCTCATCAATAGGAAGGCTTAAATCAATGAACTTCATATGCAGGCCTAATTCCCCGCCGCCCTTGACTGGATCACTTTCTCGATATCGCTGATGGTGGAGAATTTGGTTATCTCCTTGGGGTTCAGCTTCATGCCAAAGGTTTTCTCAAGCGCGATGACCACCTCCACCATTTCGGTGGAATCGACGCCGATACCGTCATAGAGCCTCACGTCATCCTTTAATTCTTCGGGTTTGACTTTGAGTTGTTTCACAAAGACTTCTTTGATGCGCTCTTTCATGGCGATCCCCCCTTCTCTTCAGACGTGTACCTCTCCCTTAGTAGCGCCTGCTTCCCACTTGCCGACCCCTGCCATGACATCCTGGAAACAGAGTTTCGCTAACTGGTCGAAATTGCTCTCCATGATCCGGTTGATCCTTCCCGGCTTTGAATAAAATTCCCGCATGCACCATGAACCGAGCCTCCCAAGGTCCTCGATGGAAAGGTGGTCCGTCGGTATTACCGGGTGCAGGAAATCCCACTGGCTAAAATCAACCTTGCGGGGATCGATCCAGTCCTTCTTGAGCGCGATCCTCCACATGGGAGAATTGGGCGCCGGGGTGACATACCCGATCCAAAGCACATCCGGGTCGACTTCATCGGTGAATTCATAGCGCTGCTTGACGATCTGTTCGTTGTCGTAATCAAAACCCATCATGATATCGGCGACCACGGCGATGTCGTTCTTGCGCAGGATCTCGATGGTCTTTTTGATCTGGTCGATGGTGATCCCCTTGGCGATCTTTTTAAGCTCTTCGGGGGTCGTGACCTCGATCCCGAAAACCCCCATGAAAAGGCCCGTCCGTTTCATCAGCGGCAGGATCTCTTCACAGTTGACCCAGTCGATCGCCCTGCCCAGTGAGACCCATTTCACCGGGATCTGTTTTTTCTCCTTGAGCTCGCAGAATCTCTTCACGCGCGCGGGGTCAACGTTAAAATTATCGTCCTGTATGACCACGACCTGCACCCCGTATTTTTTGTACAACAATTCCAGCTCTTCGATGACGCGCTCGGGAGATTTGGCGCGCCACTTCAGGAAATCCGAAGGCGAACGCGGGTCATACTGGTCCCATTCATAGCAAAAGGTGCATGCCGAAGGGCAGCCGCGCGAGGTCACCATGTCCACGAAAGGCTTCCAATGGGTATGCCCGACGTATTTGTCCATGGGGAAAAGGTCATATGCCGGCAACGGCAGGGAATCCAGGTCCGTCAACAGGGACTTATGCGGCCCCATGACGATCTCGCCGCCGATGCGCGAGGTAACGCCTGCGACGTCGCGCAGGTCCTTCTTTTTATCCAGCGCGCTGATCAGGTCATAAAAAGACTCTTCTTCTCCCATCACCACAAAATCTACGGCCTGGTTTTCTTCAAGGGTCTGCACGGGCATCGCCGAATACCACAACCCCCCGAAGATGATCTGCGTTCGGGGAAGCACGGCCTTGATCTTTTGCGCCGCTTCTTTGAAATGCTTCAGGACCCCGTAACCGCCGTAGGAATGCAGCTGTTCGCCCAAGACCACGACATCCGGGTCCTTCGCTTTGACCTGCTCGACCAGTTCCGCCATGGGTATTTCCATGGCCTTTCCGTCGATCACCTGCACGTCGGTATATCCTTTTTCGCGGACGTAGGCGGCCCAATGGGCATAGAGCTGGTTAGGCGCGACATGTTTACCGTGGGTCGCCCACGACCCGACCTTGGGCATTACAAAAAGTATCTTCATTTGACCTCCCAATGAGCCCGCCGCAATTTATGGCGGGCGAATTGCTCCTTGCCATACCGTGAGGGGTTTACAAAAATTTGTCACAAATTTTTGTAAACCCACCCGGTGCTTATGGCGAGGAGTTCCTTTGAAAAATTCCTCTTACCCCTTCTCAACCACCAAAATAGAGTTTATCCCTCCCCTGCCGCGGGAGATGATCATTGCTTTTTCTATCCGGCACTGCCGCGCCGGACCGATGACATAATCCAGGCCCTGCGGGTCCGGGGTATCGATATTGAGCGTGGGAGGAACGGCCTGATTTTCCATGGCAAGCATGGTAATGATCAGGTCTACTGCTCCCGACGCCCCCAAAAGGTTGCCGAACATCGTCTTGGGGCAGCTCACCGGGATCGACGAAGCGCGCCTGCCAAACACATCCCTGATCGCCTCCGCCTCTGTCTTATCCCATAGATCCAGCGCCATCCCGTCAAGGCTGATGTAATCGATCTGGTCTGCCGTGATACCGGCATCAAAGAGCGCCATGCGCATTGCCCGCGCCAACTGCGTGGGTTCGGAATCGGGCAATATCCGGTCAAAGCCGTCGCAGGTGGAGGCATACCCCGAGATATAGGCCATGATCCCTGCTTTGCGTTTGCGCGCGCGTTCAACCGTTTCCATGACCACGATACCCGCGCCTTCGCCGATGACAAAACCGCTGCGCCTGGAATCAAAAGGACGATAGGCTGTTTCGGGATTACCGTTATCGCAGGAGAGGCCTCCGTAGGTATTGCAGCACAGGAGCGCATAGGGAGTCACCGGGGCTTCCATCCCGCCGGCAAGGATCACATCGAGCTTGCGTTTGACGAGGGTCTTTCGCGCATAGCCGATCGCCTGCAGTGAGCTTGCCCGGTCTGCCACTACGGTTTTACTAAAGCCTTTAATGCCGTAGTAGATGGAAACCTGCCCCTGGGGGGCTGCCGGAAACCAAGCCGAGGCCATGAAAGGAGAAACCCCCTGCCTTCCTTCTATATATAAGTCCCGCAGTTCTGTCTCGGCATACAGCCATCCGCCGATGGCATTCCCCAAAAATATTCCCACGAGATTCGGGTCTTCTTTCGTGATATCAAGTGCCGCGTCTTTCAGCGCCAACTCCGATGCGATCAGGGCCATATGGGAAAAAGCGTCGATCTTCTTCAGCAGGCGCTCGGAGACATGCGAATATTTTTCCAGGTCTTCGATCTGGCCGGCGATATGCGCAGGATAGCGCGAGGCATCGAAGCGGGTGATCTTCTTAATGAACGACCGCCCTGATTTCAGGTTGGCCCAAAACTGCCTGCGGCCTATCCCCGAAGGGCTGACGATCCCTAAACCCGTGACTGCTATCTTTTCCATTAGGCCTCCATACGTTTCAAAACCAGGGAAGAATGGATCCCGGAGAATCCGCTGCTGGTCTTCAGGATCGTATTGACCTTCATCTGGCGCGCTTCGTTCGGGACATAGTCAAGGTCGCAGAGAGGGTCGCGTTCCTGCTGGTTGATGGTGGGAGGAATAAGATTATACCTGAAAATCAGGGAGCAGATGACCAATTCTATCGCGTTAGCGGCTGCCAGGGGGTGGCCGATCATCGATTTCATGGAGCTCGCCGGCAGCTTGTATGCATAATCGCCGAAGACCATCTTATACGCGGAGGTCTCGAATATGTCGTTCATGCGCGTCGATGAACCGTGGGCGTTGATATAATCCACATCCTGCGGCCTTATCCCCGCGTCGCGCAAGGCAAGCTGTATGCAGTTTGCCATGGCGCTCCCGTCGGAAGGAAGGTCGGTCATATGAAAGGCGTTGCAGCTGGTGCCGAAGCCCGTCACCTCCGCGTAGATATGGGCGTTGCGCCTGCGGGCGTGCT
>JAQTNB010000009.1:0-2409 GCA_028714055.1 Candidatus Omnitrophota bacterium | reverse complement strand
CGTGCTCCAGGTCTTCCAGCATCAGTATCCCGGCACCCTCCGAAAGCACAAAGCCGTCCCTGCCCTTGTCAAACGGGCGGCTGGCGGCTTCGGGATTATCGTTACGCGCGGAGAGCACATTGACGACATCAAAGGCGCCGAAGGTTATGGGCGTGATCGGGGCCTCCGCGGCTCCGGCAAACATCACGTCCTGCTCTCCGTCCTGTATCACCTCGAGGGCAAACCCCAGGGAATCGGTCCCCGCGGTGCATCCTGTCGAAAGGGTGTTGCAGGTCCCTTTGAGGCCGTAACGGCCGGATATTTCTATCGAGGGGGTATTGAACATCGCGGCGTCATAGAGGTCCGGGCGCACCTTGGAAGGGTCGATCGGCTGCTTGCCGTCGTCGGTGACAAGGGCGAACTCTTCTTCCATGTATTTTGTCCCGCAGATGGCGTTGGCAAGAGAAACGCCGATACGCTCGGGGTCTTCCTTCTTCAGGTTCAGCTTGCTGTCCTTCAGCGCCATCTCCGCGCAGGTGACCGCAAACTGGACGTAGCGGTCCATACGCACCACTTCTTCATGCTTCAGGCCCAGCTTAAAAGGGTCGAAATCGCGCGCCTCGGCGGCGATCTTGGTATTAAAAAGCGATACGTCGAAACTATCCACGCGTTTTACCGCGGATTTTCCGGAGATAAACGCCTGCCAGGCCTCCTGAGGCCCTATTCCGTTCGGCGAAATAACGCCTAAGCCCGTAATGACCACCCTGCGCTTTGACATTGTTTATTTCTCCTGCTCTTTTACCCGTGAAACTTTAAACACAACGCTGCCTCCGTCGGGGCAGGTAACCGTGTCGATCGAATCAGGGTCCTGCATAAAAAAGAACTTTGCCCCGAAGTTAAGGGCAAAAAGCGCGGGAAACGCCGTATGAAAGGCCGCCCCGCAAAAGCCCGGGATGCACTTAAGCCCGGTTGTTTCCCACCGGTCGCCTACTTTATACCCATAGGAGCATTTCCCGGTGGCCTTGACCACCTCGATGGCCATTTTCTTAGGGTTGGGCCCTTTGTGCTGCGGGTCCTTGGGGACACACTCGACCTTCCCCTCCTTATCCAGGATCTCCGCAAGAAAGGTAAGCTTCCCCCCGTCGGGGCAGGTAACGCTTAAGGAACGCTGGTTCTCCATGAAAGGAAAACGCGCGCCGAAGCTCAGGGCGTATATGATCGGAAAAAGCACGTGGGCAAGGCCGAGGCAGAAAAATTTCGGCGGGTGCGTAAAATCCTCAAGGAACAGCTCATCGCCGACTTTATAGCCGTGATAACAATTCCCGTCTACTTTTTTGACGGTCAGCTTCAGGCGGGGAAAAGGGGAATCAATTTTTTCCATAATGATCAGTTCACCAGGCCCTTGACGTTCTCCAGGACTTCCTCGGCAGTAAAGAACTCATTCGTCTGTTCAACGCGGTGCACCATGCCGACCAGTTTCTCGTTCAACGGAGCTGAAACGCCGGCCTGCCTGGCAAGATTGACAAACTCTCCGTTTATATAGTCGATCTCCGAACGCTTTCCTCTTTTAAGGCTCTGCAGCACCGAGCCGTAAAGCGGCTCTTTGCTTAAGCCCGTCATGATCCCGGAGAATATCCGGGCTGCTTCGGCCGAAGGCAGGGCCGTAAGCTTTGTTATGCGCTCAAGGGGAAAATCCGGCAGCGAGGCAAGCGTGATACCCGCCTTGCGCACCGCTTCAAGCCCTTCTTTCCATACGGCAATGCTGATCGCGCTTATGCGCACGTCGCTGAATGTCTCCTGGATACTGGTGCCCAACAACGCGGGAAGGCAATTGCTGGCATTGACAAAGACCTTCAGATATTTCATGCCGGCAAGATCGGGAGACACCAGCGTGGGGGCGACGACATCCAAAACAGCGCTTAATTCCGCGGTAAGCCCGTCCGTCTCTCCAAAAGGCCTGCCGATAAGCCAGGCGCCCTCAAAATTATGCACCACCACACCCGGCTCAAGAGAGGTAGCCCCGAACATCACGATACTGGAGACTATGTCTTGCTTACCCAGGAGCCCGGCGGCGATCTCATCCGCGCGCACGCCGTTCTGCGTGGTCAGAAAAGGGCGTTTTTCAAGAAAGCTTTTATTCTCTTCGATCGCCGAGGCAAGGTCCTGGGTCTTGGTGGCGGCGATAGCCAGTTCCGGCGCAGACGTCAACCTCTCTGCGGCCTCAAGCTCGATACGCCGGGGTCCTCTGACCCCCGAAATGCGCAACCCTTTATCGCGGATCGCTTTTACGGCAGGCGCGCGGGCAACAAGGGTCACATCATGTCCCCCGGCCTTCAGGTATCCGGCCACCAACCCGCCGATCGCTCCCGCACCGATAACCGCTATTTTCATGACATAAATCCGATAACCACAGGGACTTAGGCGTTCACC
>JAQTNB010000008.1 GCA_028714055.1 Candidatus Omnitrophota bacterium | reverse complement strand
CTGTGAGCCTGCCCTGTTTGAAATAAAGCCATCCCAGGCTGTCGATATACGCGGCGTTCTCAGGCTCCAGCTCCAGGGCTTTCTTTATCATCGCCTCGGCGGCATCAAGCTGCTTGCCGCGCTCGACGTAAAAATACCCCAGGTAATTGAGGGCTTCGGGATATTCCGGCTGCAGGGCGATGGCCTGCGTAAGTTCGGCCTCTACCTCGGCATCCCGGCCGGTCATTTCGTAAATATTCCCCAGGTAAAAATGCGATTCCGCGTCCCCGGGAGAAAGCTCCAGGGTCAGCCGGTAAACCTTCTCGGCATCCGCGAGCCTCTTCTGTTGAAGATACATCTTCCCCAGGCTTTTATAGATCTCGATATTCTTAGGGTCAAGCTTGGAGGCATTCTTGAGGGCGATCTCGTATTCGCTGCTTGCCTTGTCCGTTTCGTTACGGAAGGAATACAGAAGCGCAAGCAAGGCATGCGCTTCGACTGTCCCGGGGTCTAATGCGGCAACGAGGTTCAGCTCTTCGATTGCGCTTGCAAGGTCGTTATTCTTTATATAACCGGCCGCAAGGTTCAGCCGGATCACGGTGTTTTTCCTGTCCAGCCGGGCAGCCAGGCGGTATTCCTGGAGCGCCGTCACGGGATCCCCCAGGGCTTCGTAGACCTGGGCCATGATGAAATGGCTCAACGCGGCGGAGGCCTTGCTTTCAAAAGCAAAGGCCCTGCCGCCTGCCAAAAGAAAGCTTAACGCCAGGGCGCAACTTAGCTGCCCTGCCATCCTCTTGCATGCTGGGCTCATGAAATGCGCCGAAAGATGCTCGTCACGAACGGTTGCCGATTAACCCCAGTTCCTCTTCTTGAGATGACGGAGGCGGCGACGCATCTTCTTTCTTTTATGCGTGCGAATCTTCCTTCTTTTTCTCTTTCTGCCACAAGGCATCCTTTGCCTCCTATGCGGATTAATATATGACTTTGTTCAGCGGATACTCGATGATCCCCTGGGCACCCGCTTCTTTAAGCTGCGGGATGAGCACCCGTACGACCTTTTCGTCGATGATCGTCTCGACGGCAAACCACCCGTCGTCCGAAAGGCCCGAGACAGTCGGCCTTTTCAGTGCCGGCAGGCGGGCAATGACCTTTTCTATGTCCTGCTTCCTGACGTTCATCTTTAAGCCGACTTTCGCCTCGGCGGAAATCGCCCCCTGCAAGAGCAGCGCCACCTGTTCCATCTTGGCCTTTTTCCAGGGGTCTTTGTATGAATCTTTGTTGGCGACAAACTGAGTCGTGGACTCAACGATCGTGAGCATCTCGCGCAGTTTATTGGCCTTCAGGCTCCTGCCCGTCTCGGTCAGCTCGACGATCGCATCGACCAGGCCGGCGCTCACCTTGACTTCGGTAGCCCCCCAGCTGAATTCCACTTCCACATTCACCTTATGCGCTTTAAAATAGCGGCGCGTGACATTGACCAGCTCCGTTGCGATACGCCTGCCCTCAAGGTCCTTGACCGCCTTGATCGGGGAGTTTTCCGGGACCGCCAGCACCCACCTAACCTTATTCAGGCTTTGCTTGGCATATGCCAGTTCCGTGACCGTCACCACCCGGGATTCGTTCTCCATGACCCAGTCGTTGCCGGTAATGCCGCAATCAAGCGCGCCGTCTTCTACGTAACGGGACATCTCCTGGGCGCGCAAAAGCACCGCTTCGATCTCGGGGTCGTCGACGGATGGAAAATACGACCGCTCCGAAGAGAGGGCGACGTTGAAGCCCGCCTTCCTGAACATCTTAAAGGTAGCGTCCTGAAGGCTGCCTTTCGGCAACCCGAGCTTTAAAACCTTTTTCTTTTCACTGACTTGCGAGCGTCTGATCATGGTCATCCTTGCCTTTTTTGACTAACGGGCACTTATTATAGCGAGTTTAAATTATTTTGTAAAGAGAAAACAAAAACATTTTTCATTGAAAAGGGCGCGATATCGGCTATAATGGTTGCCAACGCGCTACCCACGAAGGAGTAAAATATGCTCAAAGTCCTGCGTAACAAAAAAGTCGCCAAACGCATCTGGATCGGCCTTGCCTGCATCATCGTGCCGGCATTTGTGCTCTTCGGAGCGGGAAGCATGACGGGAGACAAGGATTCTTCCGGCTATGCCGGCAAGCTTTTCGGCAAAAAAATCCCTTATCTTAAATATAAGGAAGCGCTGAACGCCTCCAGGAACCAGATGCTCATGCAGTTCGGCGATAACCTGGAAGACGCGGAAAAAAACCTGGACCTGCATGCCATGGCCTGGGAAAGGCTGCTGTTGCTTTCGGAGGCAAAGAAGCGAAAGGTCACCGTCAGCGACAGCGATGTGATAGATTGGGTCCGGAGTGTACCGATCTTCCAACGGAAGGGCGCCTTTGACAACACGCTTTATATGCAATTCCTGGAATATACCTTCCGCACCCCGCCGCGGGTCTTTGAAGAACAGGTGCGGGAAAACCTGATCCTCTCCAAGCTGTTCGAGCAGATCACCGCTTCGGTCAGCGCGACCGACCAGGAGATATCCGATGCCTATCGCAGGGCCAACGAAGAGATCAGTATTTCCTATATCACCGCCCCGCATGCGGATTTTACCAAGGGTATCGAGCCCACCGACGACGAAGTGCGGGAGTATTTCCAGAAAAACTCGCTGAAATTCAAACAACCGCTCTCTTTTAACCTCGAGTATCTCTTTCTGGATGGCACCCGCTATAACGAAGAAGACCTGAAGAAAAAACTGCAATCCCTCTCTCCGGTCCTGAACAGAAAGAATGCCGATTTCAATAAGATTGCCGCGGAATTTCAGGCCGAAGTCAAGGAAACGGGGATATTTTCCCAGGCAGACCCCATACCCGGCATCGGCTGGGCGCCCGGGGTGATCAACCTGGTGGCGGGTTTAAGACCGGGCCAATTCCTGCCGCTGGTATCAATGGACAAAAATTATTACCTGATACGGCTCAAAGAAACAAAGGAGCCCTACATCCCGGATTTTGATTCGGTAAAGGACAAGGTCAGGGAAGGGTTGATCGGAGAAAGGTCCGTTGAGCTTGCCAAGGCCAAGATAGAAGAGGTGCTGAAGAAACTGCGCGAGGAATACGAGCTCCACCCGAAGGCCGTGAATATGGAGAAGGCCGCCAAGACCGCGGGGCTCCTGCACGGCACAACCGGGCTCTTTAAATACGGCAGTTACATCGAAGGGATCGGGGCATCCGATGTCTTCTGGGCAGTGGGGCAGGGCCTCAAAGAAGACGCCTTAAGCGACCCTATCGCCACCGTCTCGGGGTTTTATGTCATCAGGCTCAAAGAAAGAGTTCCGGTGGACGAAAATACCTTTGCTGCGGAAAAAGAAGAATTTTCCCGCCAACTCCTCCAGCAGAAGAAAATGGAGTACTTCGGAAAATTCCTGCGGGAACTGCGGATAAAAGCCCAGTAGGGCCTTTAGGCGCTTACCTTAATCGCGTTTACCGGGCACTGCTCCGCCACTTCCTTCAGATTGCAGGTCGCGCACACCTGGGACTTCACGTGCGCAATCCCGTCGCCCTGGACCTCAAAGACATCGGGGCATGCCTGTTCGCATAAACCGCACCCAACACACGTAGACGCATCGACGGAAACTTTCGACATCACTTCCTCCTTAACGTTCCAACAAGCTTTCAAACATCTCTTCGTGTTCCACTTCCTCGGCCAAGATGTGCGTTACCAGCTGATACGTGACGTTATCCTTGCCGAAAGTCTTCTTGGCAAGTTTATTGTAAACTTCGATCGCTTCCGCTTCCGCCTCGGTAACGATACGGATGATCCTGTTGATATCGGCGGTGTTCTTCGGCGGCATCATATAGGGAGCGTTGGCGTTCTTCTCAAGCTCCATAGGGTTTGCAAGCGGAGTACCCCCCAATTTCACGATCAAATCCGTCAATTCCTGGGCATGTTCAAGTTCGTCTTTGGCAATTTTATTCAAAGCTTCCCTGACCCCACCGTACATCTTTCCGGAAACGGTCTGCGCCATATACCAATAAAGGTAAAACGCCAGCCATTCATCCGCGTAAGCCTTCGTCAGGTCCTTCACCAGGTCTTTAAGGCTTATTTCAACGATTGCCCTCGCCTGTTTACCCATACCGCACCCCCTTTTTCTTACTCGCCCTGCTCTCGTGCTCCGTACTCAATACTCCGTACCAAACGTTATGCCTGCGTCTTAAGGCCGTACTTCTCTATATTACTGTCCGCGATTGCCTGGACCTTTTTGATCTCTTCGGGGCTCTTCATAAGGTGCTTGAACCTTCCCTGGAGCTTAAGGTATTCCTCCACGGGTTTAGGCTGGATCTGGCGGACCGCCGTAAGCTTCCCGTATTCATATTCCACCAGCGGATAAAGGCCCGCTTCCACCGCGGCCTTGGCAACCTGTATGGTCATGGAAGATTCGTGGCGCCACCCTAAAGGGCAGGGGACATGGATCTGCAGATACTTGGCCCCTTTGATGGAAAGGGCCTTCTTGACCTTACGCTGCACATCCTGCGTAAAGCCGACCGAGGCGGTCGCGACATACGGGACCCCGTGGGCTGCGGCGATCTCAGGCATGGGTTTCTTGGGCCGGACATTACCCGTGGATTGCGCCCCGATCGGGCTGGTCGTCGTATTGGTATCGAAAGGTGTCAGGCCGCTGCGCTGTATGCCGGTATTCATGTATGCTTCATTATCGTAGCAAACGAATAGTATGTCGTGATTGCGCTCGAGCATCCCGGAGATCGCCTGCAGGCCTATATCGGCCGTGCCGCCGTCTCCCGCCTGGACGATGACGTTAGTCGAGTCTTTTGTACCGAGGAACTTAAGCGCGCTTTCCACTCCCGAGGCGACTGCGGCGGCGTTCTCAAACAACGAATGGATCCAGGGCACCTGCCAGGCCGACTCCGGGTATTTGGTGGAGAACACCTCCAGGCATCCGGTATTATTGACGACGATGGTGTTGGGGCCGGCGGCATCGATGACAAGGCGCGCGCCCATCGACTGGCCGCAGCCGGCACACGCGGTATGTCCGGGAACAAATAGGGTTTTACTCATACTTCTCCTTTAAGAGTTCTGGTTTTAGATCTATAAATTCGCACGACACTTCTTTTGCGGTCAACAGGCTGAAGACCTCCCTGATGGAATCCTTGGTGATATCCCTTCCTCCGAGCCCGGCGATAAAGGAGCTGATCACCTTGGGGCCCTTTTTCTTCCCGAAGAACGCCGCTTTCACCTCTGCCGCAACCGGGGCATAAGACCCCAGAGAAAGGGCGCGGTCAAGCACGGCGACTTTCGGGATATCTTTTAATGCCTCCTGCACCTTCTGTGCCGGGAAAGGCCGGAAGGTGGTTATCTTAAGCAGGCCGACTTTCTTGCCCTTTGACCTGAGCTCATCGACGACCTCTTTGATGGTCCCGCAGACCGAGCCCAATGCCACGATGACCTTCTCGGCGTCATCGATACGGTATCCCTCGACCAGGCCGTTGTAGGCGCGGCCGAATGCCTTGGAGAAATCCTGCGTCAGCACGGGGATCTTTTCCAGGACTTTTTTCATCGTTTCCTGGATGGCAAAACGCGTCTCCATGTAATAATCAGGGTCGGCCAGGATCCCCATTGAAACGGGATCCGCGGTGTCGAGCTTATACAGCGGCCGGTAGGGAGGGAGGAATTTGTCCACTTCCTCCTGCCGGGGCATATCAACGGTCTCAATGCCGTGCGTGAGGATAAAGCCGTCCATGCATACCATTACCGGCAGCATGATCGATGCGTCCTCGGTAAGCTTATAGGCCAGCATATGGAAATCCGACGCTTCCTGGATATCTTCGGCGTACATCTGCACCCAGCCGCTGTCACGAAGCGATATGGAATCCTGCTGGTCGTTCCAGATATTGATAGGCGCGGATATCGCGCGGTTGGCGCAGGTCAGCACCAAAGGAAGGCGCATGCCCGCGATATTAAAGAGGACCTCCATCATGTAGAAGAGCCCCTGCGAACTGGTTGCCGTATAGGACCTTACGCCCGCAGCCACGCCTCCCAATACCACGGATGCCGCGGAATGTTCGGATTCGACATTGACGAACTCGCACTTAAGCGCGCCGTCAGCCACAAACTGCGCCAGGTCTTCCACGATGTGGGTCTGGGGGGTGATCGGATAGGCCGAGATGACCCCGGGCCTGCACCGCTTGACGATCTCCGCTATTGCCCTGGAACCTTCTAAGAATTCTTTCATCGTTAATCCTTGCTCTCTTCTTTTATCATGACGATATCCGCCTTCGGGCAGATAGCGGCGCAGCCGCCGCAGCCCTTGCAGTACAGATAATCGCATGCATAGGTGTTTTTCTCTGCGCCCGTAATACACCCTTCCGGGCAGATCAACAGGCACATCTTGCACCCGATACAATTCTGCTTCAGTAATTTCGGCTTCGTTTCGGTGCGCCAGGAGCCTGTTTTATTATTCCTGCTTGAGCCTGGTTTGGAAATAAGGGGGCCGAACATCTATCGCTTCTCCTTTGACTGATTTTTGACGAATTCAAAACCCTGGCGGGCCGCATCGATATTGCCCTGCTCTGCCTTGCCCTGGAAACGCTCCTTGATCGCCTTGAAGAGGTCTTCCATCTCGATCTCTCCGGTAGCGGCGGCATAAGCGCCCAGGAGCGCTGTGTTCCCGAGGGGGCGGCCGATAGTTTTCATGGCGATGTCGTTTGCCGGGACCACGAACGCCTTCTGCCTGGGCTTAAGCTTCGGCATCTCCATGCCTTCTTTCTGGTTGACGATGGCAACACCGTTATCCCGCAGCCCGGAAAAACAGTTAAACCCTCTCATGAGCGTGGCATCCACCACGATCACGTAATCCGGCTCATAGATCTGGCTGCGCAGGCGAACGGGCTTTGAATCTACCCGCACAAAAGCATTCATCGGTGCCCCCATCCTGGCAGCGCCGAAATGGGGAAAGGCATACGGATACATGCCTTTCAAGAAATAAACAGAGCCCAAAAGCGCGGCAGTGGTAATAGCCCCCTGGCCGGCGCGGGCATGAATACGTATTTCCTTCATCGGTATAACTCCCTTCCTTGGCAGGCAAAAAGCATAACTATAATATGATTATTAAAGTCGTTTGTCAAATAGTTTATTTTTCGAAGATTTGGGCAAGGAGACCGGCGGTTTCGGACAACAGCCCCAGGGCCTGGTTTGCCTGGGCGATGCTTAAGGTCCCCAGTCCGCAGGCGGGGCTGATACATAACTGTTGGCGCAGGAGCCTTTCATCGAGCCCTTTTTGGGAAAAAGCGGCGATCCCCTGCTTGATCCTGGTAAGCAGCTCTTCAGCCGTTTCTTTGCCTGAGGCGCCGTATGTCGGCACGATCCCCCAGCAGAGGGCGCTTCCGCGTTCCAGGTAGAGCGATAACTCCTTGATATATAAGGTGAGCTTATTCAGGAAGCCGGAGGCGTCGAAATTGATGATATCGATGTCGGGGATGTCGGTAAAGATGGACCAATCGGTATTCCCGCAGCAATGCACCCCGGCAACCACCTTGCCTTTTTTGGCGAAGGCCTGCGTCAAATCCTTGAGCCTGGCAACGACGTCTTCCCTGTTGATAGGGGTATATGCCGAACCAAAGCAGGCTAAAAAAGGCTCGTCGATAAAGACAATGACCTTCTTGCCGAACTCTTCAAAAAAGCGTATCTGCCACAAGGCTTTTTGCGCCAGCCCTTCGGTGACCGCCTGCATAAAAACCGGGTCGTGCAGCAGGGCCTTTCCCGTATCGTCCTTGATTCCGCCGGCAAAGGTAAACGGGCCGGTAATGTGGCACTTGATGTAGCGGATAGAGGAGCGCAGCTTATCGTCCTGCGCGAGCCTTCTTTTAAAGGCATACAATCCTGCCGCGGCAGATTCCGTGATCTTGAAATATTCCGGGTCCTTAGTGAGGAGTTTTTCGTAGAAACGCTCTAATTCCGCGTCTTTATCCCCGGGGTCAAAGAAAAGGCCGTTATCCGTGACCTTAAGGCAGGGGAGGCCTTCGCTGAACTGGGCGACCATGCCCTCTGCCGCGCTCCTGCGCGGAAGCTGGGGCCAAAAAGGGACCTGCGGGCAATGGCGCAACATCAGCTCAAGCGCCTCTTCCGGCCTTAGGTGCGGAAGGCTCCCGATCCCCATAGCTAACCCCTGTAATCCCAGCATGATTACCCCCCTGATCTAAACCTGGTGGCGAGCGACCGTGCCGCTTGGCCCGATCTCGATCACTTCTTTTATCTCTACCTTGATGATAACGACCGTGTCCCGTATTGCCACTTCAAAATTATGGTGTTTCTTTTCTCTGGTGACCCCTTCGATGATGCGGCGCGCGGAAAGCCCGACCTCCCGCGTCAGGACCTCGGCGCAGATGGCCTCATACTCCGGGCCCGATTCGATGAGCCCGGCGCCGCCGTTCACCTGGTAACCCGCCAGGCTTTCGGTATCCATGAAAGAAAGGGATATCCGCGGGTTTGCCTTAAGGTTGGCGTAGGTCCTGCCCATCGTATAGTCCACCAGGTAAATGAAATTCCCGTCAAGCTTCAGGATGAATTTCGGCGCGGCATTGGGCTTACCCTGCTTGTCGGAGGTTGCGACACTTATAAATTCCCTTTTTTCCAGCAGCGTCCTGACCTTGGTCAACATATGGTATAGGGCTCCTGCGCTGCGTCCGGCGCAGCGCTTGTCTTTTTATCCCCCAGGGTGCTGTTACATGAAGCGCAGCGGTATTCGTAGAGATACCCGTCGGGCAGGATCAAAAGCAGCCGCTCGCGCACCGGCATCGGGGCATTACAGGTATTGCAATAAAGACGCGTTGCGCGCAGGTCGTCGTATTGTTTCATGAGAGGCCCGGGATGTTCAAGCCGGTTATCTCTTTCATCTTTGCCGCCGCTATGTCCTGGGAACGTTTGATGGCCTTATTATATACGTCTTTCAACGCCTGTTCAAGGGCCCGTTTTCCTGCCTCCGTAAGCTCTCCCTGGATAGTAAGGGCGCTTACTTCCTGGGAACCGTTCATGGTCAGCTTTACCAGGCCATCGGGGCTTGCCACTTCGAACGCCGTACTCTCCAGTTCCCGCTTTGCCTGCTGCATCTTCTTCTGCATCTCCATCAAGCCTTTGATCTTATCGAACATTCTTCCTCCTTAAGGACTCACGCGGGTTTTAAAACCCCAGGGTTTCATCGACCAGGATGACCGTCATGCGGCCTTTGACCGCTTCGGCCTCAAGGATCAGGACCTGGCAGCACATCCGTTTATATTCCGGCAGGAAACACACACTCTCCCTGCATATCCCGTCGGAAAAACAAGGCGTATTCCAGCTCAGGCGTTTGCAGTTCAGGGGCGTCGCATATCCCCGTGCCCGCTGCAGCGCCTCCTGCAGCGTCGGCACAAGCTTGTTTACCCCGGTGATGATAACGGTCTTCTTGGCGGCATAGGAGATGCCGGCAGTGCGGTTGCCGTAGGCGCTCAAAAATACCATTTCCCCGCTCTCGGCAACGGCATTGGGGCTTGCCAGGTAATAATCCGCCTGCGCCCCCTGCCTTCTGACCGCTAGGTTCTCTTCCCTGCTGGCAGCCTTGGCAGGATCAAAAACATGGACCCCCCGGGACTGAAGGCCGCGCACGACATCCAACTGCTGAAGGGTCACAGACCCGGATATCCCGGCATGCGCGCCCGCAGGGACAGCCTCTGAAAGCGCCTGTTCAAAAGCGGCGCGGTCCGGGCAATAGATGCCGGTTATGTTCCTCTTTTGCCAATGAGCGATAAGACAGGCTATGCGTTCCTGCATTTATTGCCTCCTGATAAGGGTGTTTCCGAGATTTTCGCGCAAGGCCTTAAGCCGCGCGCTGATGACGACCGGGTAGCGGTATGCCGGATAGATCTGCCGCAGCCCCTCGTTAAACCCCGCCAGGTCCCTGGCGGCAAACTCCCGTATTGTTTTAAGCGCGGGTACCCGGCACAGAAGCTTTCCCTTTTTCACCATCTGCTTCAACAGAGGAACACCCTTTATTTTCTCTTCTTCAAGCGCGACGACATCCCGCAGGTACCTTCCTTTTTTATCGCAGACCCGAAAGACCTGTTTTCTCCCCGGATACGTTACCTTGGCAAAGCTTAGCTTCATCGTCGGCAGAAAATTACCGTCATCGCCCGTCACTTCGGCTATCTTATAGATCACGTCCAGCGACGGCGCATCGATACTGACCCCCATGTTGGTGCCCACGCCAAAACTGTCCACGCAGGCATCCCGCGCCAGGAGGTCCTTGATCTTGAATTCATCCAGGTTGCCGCTGGCGATTATGCCGACGCCGCTCAAGCCCGCCTGATCCAGCATGCGCCGTGCAAGCTTTGAAAGATACGTGATGTTGCCGCTGTCAAGGCGTATGCCCTGTAACCGGCAGCCTTTTGCCTTCAGGAACAGCCCTGCCTTTATCGCGTTCTCGATCCCTTTTTTCACGTCGTAGGTATCCACAAGCAGCGTGGTGCGCGAAGGAAAGGTGCGGGCATAGGCATGGAAGCCGTCAAGCTCGTGCTTAAAAGACATGACGAAAGAATGCGCCATGGTCCCGGCAACGGGTATCCCGTAAAGCTTCCCGGCAAGGACATTGGCAGTCCCGTCGAATCCCGCCAGGTATGACGAACGGGCGGCCTTTATCCCGGCGTCGGAGCCGTGCGTGCGGCGCAGGGAAAAATCATATACCTTATGCCCGCGGCAGGCAGAGACCACGCGTGAGGCCTTGCTGGCGATCATCGTCTGAAGATTAATGGTGTTCAAGAGGAAGCTTTCGATCAGCTGCGCCTCGATAAGGGAGCCGGTGATGCGCACGATCGGCTCCTGGGCGAAGCATACCGTTCCCTCGGGCAAAGCCCAGACATCCCCCTGAAAACGCAAGTGCCTTAAATAACGCAGGAAAGCCGGCGAGAAAATCTTAAGCTTCTCAAGATACGCGATATCCTCTGCCCCGAACCTCAGGCGCGCCAGATATTCCAGGACGTCGGCAAGGCCCGCGGCCACCAGATACGAACGCCCCGGAGGCAAGTCCCGGACAAAAAGATCGAAGGTCGCGCGCGCCTCCGGCTTGTAGCGGAAATAAACCTGGGCCATGGTCAACTCGTACAAGTCGACCAGCAGTGAAAGGTTTTTCATGTTTATTACCGGAAATCCTTGTAGGTGTCGGCGGGAAAAGAATGCCCCCGGAAAACTTCCTTGCCTTCTTTGTTGACGATGACATAGGTAGGCACGCCGAGGATCCCCCAGGAAGACGACACGGAGGTATTCTGATCCAGCAGGACCGGATAATGAAGGTCGCGACCCTGGAAATACTGCGCTACCCTTCCCTGCGACTCGCCGGCATTGACCGCCAGCACGGCAAAACCCGCGTCCTCGATCTCCTGGTACTGGTCATTAAGCACCTGCAGTTCCTTGCGGCAGTACGGGCACCAGGTAGTCCAGAAAAAAACGATCACCGGCTGCTTTTGCCGGTATTCGGCGAGCGTGGTGATCCTGCCCTGAAGGTCCCGTAGCGAGAAATCCACTGGCCCGGCTTTAGGCGCCGCCTGGGCTTGGCAGCCGGCCAGCAGTAAAAACACCATGATCACGGCAGCCAGCTTTAAACCTTGTCTTATCTTCATATTATAATCTCCTTATTCCCGTATAGATGAAATATGCCCCTGCGCAGAGCAGGATAAAAGCATATCCTTTTTGTATCCAGGCCGATAATCTTCCTGACCGGCGCAGGTTGAACAGGGCAGGGCTGAATGTGCCGGCAATGATCAAAACCAGCCCCAGGCCGTAAGCAAAGCTGAATAAAACCGTCATCCCGTACAAGATATTGCTCTTTGCCGCCAGGTACACCAAGATCGCTCCCAACGCAGGAGCCGTGCAGGGGCCGACGACCAGCCCCGAACCCATCCCCAGCAGGAATACTGCCGCATATCCCTGGGGGCGCTGTGTAGCCACTTTCGGCCCACGGGGAAAAGAAAGAAAGAAGAGATCGAGCATGGAAAGGCCCAGAAACAGGAATACTGCCCCCATAAAAATGTACGTCAGGGGATGCGAGCTTATGGCGCCGAAAAGCCCGCCGGTGAGCGAGGCGAATAAACCCAGCAGCGAATAGGTAACGGCAACGCCCGTAACGTAGGCAAAGCTTAAGGTGAAGCCTTTCAGCCGGCCGGTATGCGCCTTGATGCCGATATACCCGGCGACAACCGGCACCAACGGCAGGACGCACGGGGTAAAACTTACCCCTACGCCTCCCAGGAACGCCGACAGATAATCAAGAAGGGGGTTATGTGAGAAGATCATTTCGTGCAATCAATGAGCCACTTCAGGTATTCCTTGCTCCCGGCGGTGATCGCCAGCGCGATGATCTCCGGCACCTGATAGCTGTGCAGCGCCTTAACGCGCCTGATGAGCGCGGGGATTTTGGCTTTTCTCGTCTTGACGATAAGCAGGGCTTCCTTCGCCTCGACGACCTTGCCTTCCCAGAAAAAGACCGACTCAACGGACTTGACGATATTCACGCAGGCAGCCAGCCTATCTTTGACCAGGGCGCGCGCAATTCGCCTGGCCTCCTGCATGCCGGGGGTAGTGATGAAGATCACGGTATTCATGAAAGCCTCTTGACCAGCTTTGCGACGCGTTCGCCAAGGCGCGCACATTGCTTTGTCGCGCGAGCGTCGGGAGCGCTGCTACTCACCGCTCCGTAATGGTCTCCGCGGGGGTCACCCTGGATAATCATACCATGTATGAGCATCGCGTTCAAGATATCCAAAACCGTGGTCTCATTCCCTCCTCCGATGTTGGCGCTGGAGGCGAATGCCGCGCCGACCTTCCCGTCGAGCTGGCCGTGGAATTCCACGGAATCGTCGAGCAGTTTCTTAAGCGGCGCTGCCATCGTCCCGTAATACACGGGTGACCCGAAGACCAGGGCCTCATAATCCAGGAGGTCCCGGGAAGAAGTCTTTTCCACGTCCTTGACCACCGCCTCTACCCCCTCCTTTTTAATGCCTTCGGCAACCGCGGCTGCCATCTTCTTGGTATTGCCGCTTTTCGAATAATAGAGAACCAGTGCTTTTGCCATCCTGCTATCCTTTCGTTATAAAATCAAATAGCAATGACCGGTTAAATTCCAAATCCCAAATTCCAAATCCCAAATAATTCCAAATATCAAAATTCAAATTCAAAACATATGTTTGGTTATTGGAATTTGGATGTTGGTGATTGATTGTAATTTGTTATTTGTAATTTATGCCTCGGATCGATTC
>JAQTNB010000007.1 GCA_028714055.1 Candidatus Omnitrophota bacterium | reverse complement strand
GGCGCCGCAGCAATTTCAACCGCCAGCTTCTTGCCCTTGAATCAAACCTCGGCAGGCTTAAAGTTGAGGCAGCCGCCCAAAGGATCCGCCAGGTCAACCCTTCTTGTAAGGCCAGGGCAGCCGCTGTCTTTGCCGCCCCTGAAAACCTTTCCGCCTTGCTTTCTCCGCGGCCGGATATCGTCATCGATGCCATTGACAGCCTCGGCCCGAAAGCAGAGCTTATTACCTATTGCGCGGATAACAAAATACCGCTTATTTCATCTATGGGTTCAGGTGGAAAGACCGACCCGTTTTCCATACGGGCTGGTGATATCCGCGATGCTCGCGCCTGTCCTTTGGCGCGCCGCCTGCGAAAGCTGCTGAAAAAGAAGGGGTTTACCGGGGGGTTGCGCTGCGTTTATTCCCTGCAGCGGCAGCTCAAGTGCGGGCGGCAGGCCCGCAGGGAAGAAGAATTCTATGAACGCGGAAGAAAACGCGCCCCCGTAGGCACACTCTGTTACATGAGCGGCATATTCGGCCTTATCGTATCTTATGAAGCAATGCGCATGCTTGGCTGCGCGCCTCTCCCGGCGGAGGGCTAAGTTGCGCCTTACCCGATGAAATACTTTCCGCTTCCTCCCCTTGATGAAAAAAAGATCGCCGCGCACAGATGTTTCCTGCTTTTTGAGACCAGCTTATGCGGCCGCGAAGACTCTTTCAGCTATATCTTTTTTGATCCCCTGGATTCGGTCAGGGCCTGCTCTTTCAGCCAGGTTCCCGCTGCTTTTTCACGCATAGAAAGACATGCCGAATCAGGCCATTGGCTCGCCGGTTATTTTTCATATGAGCTGGGTTATTTTTTTGAAAGATTCAGGGCGCCGCAAACCTACGCATACCCGCTGGTCAACATTTGCGTCTTTAAAAAAGCGTTTATCTTTGACCATAAGACAGGGAGGTTCCTGGGCCGGGCGCCGGACGTATTCGGCAATGGCCGCAGGCCAGGTGTTTTTAGCGTTACACACCCGCGGTTAAGCATCAGCAGGAAAAAGTACGCGCAAGCCATCAGGCGCATCCATGGTTACATCAAACGGGGCCATACCTACCAGGTGAATTTTACCAATAAGCTTTCCTTTGATTTCAGGGGTTCGGCGTTCTCGTTTTACGAAAGCCTCAAGAGCCGCCAGAGCGTCCCTTTCAGCGCTTTTTGCAAATTCCGAGGCGAATACGTTTTATCGTTGTCTCCGGAGCTGTTTTTCAGGAGGCAGGGAAGCCTTATCTGGAGCAGGCCGATGAAAGGCACGATCAAACGCGGCAGGGGCCCGGCAGAAGAAAAGCGCATGGCAGATAAGCTTCGCGCCAGCGCCAAAGACCGCGCGGAAAACCTTATGGTGGTTGACCTCATCCGTAATGACCTGGGCAGGGTCTGCAGGCCGGGGAGCATCCGCGTGCCGGCGTTATTTGAAGTGGAGAAATACAACACCCTGCATCAGATGACCTCCACGGTCAGGGGAGTGCTTAACAGGGATGCCGGGTATTTTGATATTTTTAAAGCGATCTTTCCCGGAGGTTCGGTTACCGGCGCTCCGAAGATCCGGACTATGGAGATCATCAGGGGGCTGGAAACCGGAAAGAGAGAGATATATTGTGGGGCGCTGGGGATGATCATGCCGGATAAAAATGCGGTTTTTAACCTTCCGATAAGAACACTTTCTCTCAGAAAAGGGAAGGGCCGCATGGGCATAGGAAGCGGCATTGTATGGGATTCTAAGGCTTCTCTTGAGTTTGAGGAATGCCTGTTGAAGGCGAGGTTCTTTACCGAGGCCCAAAGGCCTTTCCTGCTTTTTGAAACAATGCTGTGGGAGCGCGGCAAATATTGTTTTCTCAAAGACCATCTTGCCAGGCTCAAAAAGTCTGCCCGTTATTTCGGTTTCCCTTTTAAGGAAGCGCGGATCCTTTGGGCCCTTGGAAAACTTTCCGCTGATTTTAAGCCCGGGGCGCAATACCGGATACGCGTACTCCTGGCTTCAGACGGCAAGGCCTCTTTACAGCAAAAGCGGCTTGCTCCTTACGGCGGCACTGCCCGTATCGCGATATCCGGCCAGAAAACCGACCCCCGGAACCCCTTTCTGTATCATAAAACCACCAACCGCGGCCTTTATGATTCCGAATACGCGCTGTATTCGCGCCGCGGATTTTTTGACGTTATCTTCCTGAACAGCAAAAACGAAGTCACCGAGGGTGCCATTTCGAACATCATCATTGAAAAGGGGGGCGCGTTTTACACTCCGCCGGTTACCAGCGGCCTCCTGCCGGGGATCATGCGCCATTACCTGCTTAAAAACCGCCTCATCCGGGAGAAGAAGATCTATGCTGAAGACCTTTTTTTGGCAAAGCGCATATTGCTGTGTAATTCCGTGCGCGGCCTTACGCAAGTGCGGCTTTGACAGCGGGGGAGTTTCTTTCTATTTATTTATCGCGCAATATGTTAGAATAGGGAATAATGAAAAGGGAAAAAGACCACGCGTATTTCATGGCGGCAGCCATAGCCGAGGCGCGTAAGGGCCTTAAAGAAGGCGGGATACCTATTGGTTCGGTTCTGGTAAAGGAAGGCAGGATCATCGGCCGGGGCCACAATAAGCGCGTACAAAAAGAGTCCGTAATTCTGCACGCCGAAATGGATTGCCTGGAGAACGCCGGAAGGCTTGCAAACCGCGATTATGCCCGATGCGCGCTTTATTCGACCCTCTCGCCTTGCGATATGTGCACGGGAGCGGTCCTGTTGTATAAGATCCCGCTTGTGGTCATCGGAGAGAACGCGACCTTCAAGGGCCCGGAGGCTTATGCCAAGAAGCGGGGTGTGAAGATCATTAACCTTGATAGCGGTGAGTGCCGCGGGCTGATGCGCGATTTTATCAAGAAGAACAGGCGCCTGTGGAATGAAGATATCGGGGTGTAAGCGTAAAAAGCGCCGCAAAAGGAAATTCAGGCGTTCGGGAAAATTTTTCGTCTACATTCTTGAATGCTCCGACGGGACTTATTATACCGGCTACACCCCCGATATAGATAAGCGCCTTGGCCTGCACAACCGCGGTAAGGGCGCGCGATATACCCGCGACAGAAGGCCGGTTGAGCTCAAGTGGCATAAGGCATACCGGTATTTCAAACTCGCCTTCCTGGAAGAAAAAAGGATAAAAACGCTTACGAGGAAAGAGAAGGAGGACCTGATTTATGCACGCAAGCCGCGAAAAAGACGCGCAGGCAGCCGAAGATAAGCTTTTCAGGTACGGTGCCTTCACCAAGAACAGGGTGGAGACGTTCAGCGACGGGGTATTCGCCATTATCGTTACCCTGCTGATCCTGGAGATCAAAGTCCCCGATATCCAGGAACCAGGCTCTGTCCTGGCGCTGCGGGATTCGCTTACGGCGCTGCTGCCGAAATTTGTCAGCTGGGTGATAAGTTTCCTGACTATCTGTATCGTTTGGATGAACCACCACCGCCTCTTTGATATGTTTAAAGGGATCAATGTCGGGCTCTTCTGGCTGAACGTCAACCTGCTTTTATGGGTCTGCTTTGTGCCTTTTCCTACGGCGCTGATGGGGGATTATCCGCGTAACCCTCTTGCGGTGGCTTTCTACGGCGCGGTCATGGCGTGCGCCGGAATAAGCTTTATCCTGGCAAGGCTTTACGGTTTGAAACATAAATCCCTGCTCAAAGATACGGTTTCGCTTAAAAAATATAAGCGCGCGATACTCTTTGCCTTTATTTTCGCCGTCTGCCTGTATTGCGCCGGCGCTGCTTTGGCATGGGTGAATACGTACGTTTCTTTCGCGTTTTATTTTCTGGTCGGGGTTTATTTCGTTTTTTCGTTCGCGACAAAGGAGTGATGTATGAAGCTGGTTTTGATCGGGATCGGAGGGGCGATCGGAGCGGTATTGCGCTATGTCGTTTCCGGCCTTGATTACCGCTATTCAAACGGAGTATTCCCATTCAGCACGCTTGTAGTAAATCTTTCCGGTTCGTTTGCCATAGGGTTCTTGTGGGGGCTTTTTGACGAGATAGCCGTTTCTCCGAATATCAGGATGTTCATACTTATCGGTATCATAGGCGGATTTACGACTTTCTCTACCTTTGCTTTGGAGAATTTCAATTTATTGCGCGACGGTGAACACGGCACGGCATTGCTCAATATTCTGCTTTCCAACCTTTTTGGGGTTTTGCTCGTATTTGCCGGCTACGCCGTGATCAAAACGTTGATCCATATCGTAAAATAGGAGGCATATTTATGAAACTGCCCGAAGAAGGGATGCTTTTGCGTATATTTGTCGGAGAGAATGATACCTTGCATGGAAAGGCGCTCTACGAACAGATCGTCCTTAAGGCCCGCGAGCTGAATCTGGCAGGCGCTACGGTATTACGCGGCCTGATGGGGTTTGGCGCCGACAGCAGGATGCATACGGCAAAGCTGCTTCGGCTCTCAGAGGATTTGCCGGTTGTGATCGAGGTCGTGGATACCGAAGAAAACCTGAATAAGCTCCTGCCTTTTCTTGATGAGGTCGTGCAAGAGGGGCTGATCACCCTTGAGAAGGTCAGGGTCATAAAGTACCGCCATAGTTGATTTACGGAGAGATGCATGAAAAAAGCGGTGATCATCGGCGCGGGGCCGGCAGGGCTGGCGGCGGCGCATAAATTAAGCGGCTATGGGATCGAGGCACAGATAGTGGAAAAAGGCCCTGTTGTAGGGGGCTTAAGCCGCACGGTCAGGCACGGTGATTTTTATTTTGATATCGGGCCGCACCGTTTCTTTACCAGGCATAAGCCTGTTCTGCAGTGGTGGCAGGAAACGCTCGGGGCGGATTTTATCAGGGTATCCCGGCGCACCCGCATCTATTACGGCAATAAGTATTTTAATTACCCTCTTTCCATCAGGGAAGTGCTTTGCAAGCTGGGGGTACGCCATTGGCTTCCGGTTTTTTTAAGCTATCTGAAGGCGCGCATGGCGGTTTCTCCTTCCGAAAAGAGCTTTGAGCAATGGGTGCAAAACAGGTTCGGAAACCGCCTCTATCAGCTTTTTTTCAAAAACTACACGGAAAAAATATGGGGGATACCCTGCGCGCAGATCGCGGCAGACTGGGCGGCGCAGAGGATCAAGGGGGTCTCCCTGGCGGCGGCTTTACGCAATGCGATCGTAAAAGATAACGCCGGCAATGTAAGGTCTTTTATCAAGGAATTTCATTATCCCCGTATGGGCGCGGGGATGATGTATGAAGCGGCAGCGGCCCGGCTCTTGAAAAAAGGCGTGAAGATCAGTTTTGATTCGGAGGTCATCGAGGTCATCCATGATAACACAAGGATCATCAAGGTGGTCTGCAGGCATTCCGGGAGCGGGCGGGTATCCGAGGTAGAGGGAAGCGATTTTTGTTCTACCATGCCCTTAGATCAGCTTATTCGTTGTCTAAAGCCTGCTCCGCATAAGAAGATCATTGATATCTGCAATAACCTTACATACCGCGGCCTTCTGTTGGTCCATCTTGTCTTAGAGAAGAAAGAAGTGTTCGCCGACAACTGGATCTATGTCCATTCTCCGGAAGTAAGGCTCGGCCGTATCCAGAATTACAAGAACTGGAGCCCGGATATGGTGCCGGACTCCGGCAAGACCACGCTGAGCCTTGAATACTTCTGCACCGAAGGGGATGAACTCTGGTCGTTACAGGACCATGAGGCGGTGGCGCTGGGAGGGCTTGAACTGCAGAAACTCGGGATCGCGCGGCCGCAGGAGATCAAAAGCGCTTTTGTAATGCGCGTGCCACACGCCTACCCGGTCTATGAACTGAATTACCGCGTTCATCTGGATGCCATCAAGGAATACGTCGGCAGGTTCCCCAACCTGCGTTGTATCGGCAGGAGCGGGATGTTCCGCTACAACAATATGGACCATTCGGTGCTCACCGGTTTTCTTGCGGCTAAGAACATCGCCGGAGCCTCGGAAGACATATGGAACGTGAATACGGATAAAGCTTACCATGAAACCGCCTAAAGGAGAGCGGAAGCGATGATCAACGTGTTTTTTTATTTTATCGATCTTTATAACCTGTTTTTATTCCTGCTTCTTTTTGCAGGCAGCAGCGCCTGGGTGTATTATTGCATTACGAGGGGAAGGAAAGACCTTCTTGTGCCACCGCTTGTCTTTTCCGTGGCGTTGATTTTGATGTGGTGGAGGATAGCACCCATAGGCCATGATGAGCTTGAGCACCTGCATTGTTCCTGGATGGTTTATTCAGGGCTTACGCCTTTTAAGGATTTCTGGCAGCATCATGCGCCGCTGTTTTGGATAGTATGCGCGCCTGCATTTAAATTCTTGAAACCTTCGGGATTTGTTTTTGAATTAGCGAGGGTATTTTCTGCTTTTTTGGCGGTCATTGCCGTATATGTCGGCTGGAAGATTGCCCGCAGGGTATGGCAGGGGGAGGCGCGCTTTTCCATGTATATGCTTATCGTCTTTGCATCAAGCAGCATGGCAGAATTCCTGCGCCTGCGGCCGGACCTCTTCATGATTATTTTCCTTCTGCTGTGCGTTTACCTGTGTTTGGGGATACCGGGAAAGAGGGTATCGCCGTCTTTTTTTGCCGGTGTTTCTTTCGGTATAGCGGCATCGTTCATATTCAAGCAATATCTGATATTCCTGCTTGCGCCGCTGGTGATCATGAAAGCAGGCGGCAGGCTGCGTTTTGCTAAATTATCTGTCTATTTTCTCGGATTTTGTTTGGGGGTGTTCCCATTAGCCCTGTATCTTGTGCGGACCGGCACTGTCGGCGATTTCATCTATTGGGTCTATGACTTTAACCGGATGAGGTTGGTTTTTGCCGCTATGATCCCGGTTGCGGTCGGGTGCATCGGGGTGTGGGGAGCGTGCGTATTATTGCGCCGTTACCGGGAATCGGGCGACCATAAGGCGTTCGTGATTCTCGCTGCTTTTTGTTTAAGCACGGCCAGTTCGCTGAAACATACCTTTGTGGAGTATGAATGCGCGTATAGCCTGGCATTCTGGCTTTTGCTGTGTGCTATCGCTGCAGCAGGCATTCCTTTGCCGGGTATCGGGCTCAAAAATCTTTCGCCACGTTGGCGCAGCATTATTGCCGGCTCGTTTTTAAGCATCCTGTTTTTTGTGAATGTAACTTCTCTGGAACGCGAAGAAAAGAATCTCAGTTTTACCCATACAAAGGAGATAATGGTAGAGCTAAGCAAATATGCCGCGGGAGATTCCTGCCTTACTCTCTTGCCGTATCATCCGGTATTCTGCCGCGATGCCACTCGGCTTTATTCCTACTGGCAGTTTTCTCTTATTACCAGGTTCCCTAAGCTACGCAGCGACGTGACCGACAGGGATATGGGAGGGCAGATCCTTGCGGCAAGGCCGGCGGTCGTGCAGTTCTCTCATACGGGCAGGAATTTCCTTCTTGAGCTTTTCCAGAAACGGCTTATCACGGGGAATGATTTTAAGCGGATAATGACGCTTTTGCAGAAAGATTATACTTTGAAATGGATCGGGACAAACCGATATTACGTCAGGAAAGATAAGCTTGAGGATAGAAGGCAATAAGTATGGTGTTAAGCCAGATTGCAGCAATGGGGATGGGGGCAATGAGAGCAAATATCTTCTCTCAGAGGGTACCGGTAAGCGTCATGCTTTCGGTGACCAACCGCTGCAATTCCAAGTGCTGGTATTGCGACATCCCTTTGCGCAGGCAAAAGGAGATGACGACCGGCGAGCTCCTGGGCCTTATCTCTCAGATGGGCTCAGCTGGCGTGCGTAAGCTGAGCCTCTGGGGAGGAGAGCCGCTCTTAAGGGACGATATCGGCACACTCATTGATCATGCCAAAGCAAAAGGGATGTATGTCAATATTGATACCAACGGTTACCTTATCCCCGAACGCTTTGAAGATATAAAGAATTTGGATTTCATTATCTCCAGTTTTGACGGAGAAAAGAACGTCCATGATACCAACAGGGAGCCCGGCGCGTATGATAAGTTTTTCAGCGCCGTTGAATTTATCGGCCGCAGGATCCCCGTATGGACGTTGACGGTGTTGACCCGCCACAATATCAACTCGGTTGATTTTGTGCTCAACAAGGCGGAGGAATACGGTTTTGAGACCCTTTTCCAGGTTCCGTATCATCCTCCGCAGGTAGGCTCGGATGAAAGGCTGCAGGCAAAACCGCAGGATTACCGCCGGGTTTTTGAATATCTTGCGCTGCGTAAGAAAAAAGGCGCTCCGATCATCTCTTCAACACGGTATTTGAATGCCGTAGCAAAATGGCAAAGTTATCCTGAGACTATTAGTGAAGCCCTTGTCCCGGGGTTTCCGCGCTGCTGGGCCGCGCGCTTATTCTGCAACATCGATACCAACGGCGACATGTATCCTTGTTCTCCGATGATCGGCAGGATGGAGCCTTTGAACGTCCTGCGGGATGGTTTTTGGAAGAGTTTCCGTAAACTCAAGATGCCGCGCTGCCGCGCGTGCCTGAGCGGCTGCAGCCTGGAAGCAAACTACGTTTTTTCTTTTGCCTGGCGTTCGATCGCCGAATGGATGAGGGCGCTTTGATGGGGCAGGGGCGGATCGTCATTATCGGAGCAGGCCCTGCGGGCCTGGGCGCGGCCTGGCGTTTGCGCGCCTTAGGGTATGAAAACTTTCAGCTCTATGAGGCGAGCGATCGCCCCGGCGGCTTGTGCGCCAGTTTTACCGACAAAGAGGGGTTTACCTGGGACCAGGGTGTCCATGTCATAGCCGCGGCAGGAAAAGATTTCTTAGAGTTTATCCACAGGAATTGTCCTCAAGCAGGCCTCTTGCCGCGTCATCGCAAAGCCCTGGTATGGGCTTTCGGAAGATGGATCCCGTATCCATTTCAGAACCATATCTATACCTTTCCTCCCGGGCAGGCGTTGGAGAGTGTCCTGGGAGTGCTTAAAGCCCGGGTTGCATCCCCGCACGAAAACATTTCTCTGCAGGGCAGGATCATGAAGGCTTTCGGAGAAGGCCTGGGCAGGCAGTTTTTACTCCCTTTTAACCGCAAGATATGGTGTTATCCTTTGGATCAGCTGGAAGCAGATGAGATCATGCCCAGGGTCAGCCTGCTTTCGCTGGGAGAGGTGTTTTTGCAGATTTGCGCGCGCCGGGCCAAAAATGACTGGGGATTGAATGCGCGTTTTTTCTATCCTAAAGAACACGGGATCGGAAGTATATTCCGGGAATTAGCAGGCCCCCTGTCGTCAAAGATCCGGTATTCCGCCGAGGTAGTCGGCATTGATACTGCCGCAAAAAAGGTGTTCCTGCAAGACAGCCGCAGCGATAGCTATGATTTTTTGATCAATACCATGCCGCTGGACCGGCTGCTGGAAATTTCCGGAGCCCGGGGAGCAGGAGGCAAGGAAGGGTCCTTTCGGTATACATCTTTAAAGGCTGTCGGTATCGGCCTTCGCCTTCCGTGCGCGCATCCCTGGCATTGGGCGTATTTTTCCCAGCCAAAGCTTCCATTCTTTCGCGTTTCGCCCGTGAATAATTTTTCTTCCCGCTCGGTCCCGGAGGCAGATACGTATTCGGCTTTTCTTTGCGAGCTCTCGTATGCGCAGGGAAATGCCCCGCAGGACGGCAGGGTAGCAGATGACGTGATCGCGGGGCTCCAGGAGTGCGGTTTAATATCCTCGCAGGACCGCGGTAAGGTGGTGTCCGTATTTGTAAAAGATATCCCCTATGCCTATCCCCTCGCTGTTTTAGGCGGCCGCCCGGCCTTATCCGGCGCGCACCGGAGGCTTGAATCCCTGGGTATCTATTCGCGCGGAAGGTTCGGGGGATGGAGATACGCGATCGGGAATATGGACGATTGTTTCCGCCAGGGGCAGGAGATCGCCGGGCGCCTGGTAACTGGGGAACCCGAAACAACCTGGAGAATATAACGTATGCCGGTTTCCGTGGTGATGCCTTGTTTCAATGAAAAGGACGTCCTGGAGCGGGAAGTAAAGGCTTATTATGAACGCCTGGAGGCGCTTGATCCGGATTTTGAATTTATTGTCGTTGATGACAACAGCCTTGACGGTTCATCGGAGATACTTGTCCGCCTGGCCGCGCTGCTGCCGCGGCTTAAGGTTTACCGTAGCGATACCAATATGGGATACGGCCCCACGGTCATGCGGGGTTACGCGCTTTGCTCCAAAGATTTTGTATTTCAGGTGGATAGCGACGGCCAATTTGACCCGGATGATTTTGCCGGGCTTTACGAAAGCAGGGATTCTGCCGATTATATCCTGGGATACCGGCGTTCTCGCCAGGACCGCTTGCACCGTAAGGTCCTCTCGCAGTTCATCCGCCTGGTGAACGCCGCGCTTTTTGGGGTGTGGCTGCGCGATGCCAATTGCCCTTTCCGCCTGATACGAAGGGGCCTCTTGTCAGAGCTTTTAAAGGAGATCCCTCCGGATGCCCTGACCCCCAGTATTTTTCTGGCGCTGCTGGCAAAAAAGAAGAAATTGAGGATCCTGGAGGTGCCGGTTACCCACCGGCCGCGCCTCACCGGGCATGAATCCCTGGCAGGGGTGGGAAGGCTTGTAAGTTTTTCAGCGCGGGGCTTTAGGCAGTTGTGGCGCTGGAGAAAGTCTCTGCGGGAGGTATTGTGAAGCCTTGGCAATGGCGTTTATGCGTAGGTTTTTTCGCAGTAAGCTTTCTGGCCGCGGGCTTCGTTTTGATCGGCGATTACGGGCTTTTTTTTGACGATCCGGAGAATTTCGGCATCGGGCATAAATACCTGCATTTTTACCGCAGCGGCCATTTGGACATTCAGGACAGCCTTCCGGAAATTGAGTCGCACGGGGCCGCCTATTACAACGAGTTCCTTAAATCCACGCCTTTCGGCATATGGCCCCTGGCTAATATATTGTCGGCATTTACCTGCGAGGGTTTTTTCCAAAAAGCCCGCTTGCTTGGCCCTGTGGCGGCGCATCATGCCATCGCCCCTTTATTAACTGCGCTCTTCGGGGTCTTATTCTATTATTACGGCAGGCGGCTGTGGGGCAGGGGAGTAAGCATATGTTCATGGCTCCTGCTTTTGACCTTACCGCGGTTTTTCGGCGAGGCACTCAGTAATATTAAAGACGCTCCCTTAACTGCTTTTTTTGGCATAGCGCTTTTGGCATGGGGATATTGGCAGCGCCGGGGAAGGCTGCGCGATTTTTATACGGCTGTTTTCTTCGCGGCCTGCGCCTTGGCTACGAAATTTGACGCCGCCTTGCTTTTCGCGCTCTTTGGTTTCCTTGGCCTCATGCAGGGGAAGCGGTTTTTCGCAAGGCTCCGAGGTTTAAGATGGCATTTGGCAGCGGGGTTACTGGGCGCGGGTATTTTTATTATTTTTCTCTTTCCTCCGTTGTGGGCTCCCGGGGATTCAAGGCAGTGGTTTTTCTCCGGTATGGGTCTTTATCTGTTAAAGGTGGGCTTGCGGCCGTGGATCACCTGGAATTTATACGCGCCTATCCAGTTTTTCCTGACCGCGCCGGTATTGTTTTTCTTCTTTACGCTCCTGGGGTTGTTAGGTTTAAAAGTAGTTTCACGGCGCCGCAGATATACGGACATACTTCTGGCGTCGTGGTTTTTGCTACCCATATTGCGCCACTGCCTGCCTTATGCCAACCATTACGACGGGATCAGGCATTTTTTGTATGTCCTGCCGGCTGCCGCGGTCATTTCAGTACTGGGGGCCAGGCGCGCCGCAAAATTCATTGCTTTACGGATGCGCCGCCTGCGGGTAAAATGGTTTTATCTGCTTCTTTGCGCCATGCTTCTGGAAAACATATGGGGCATAGCGGCTACGCATCCGTATGAAAGGACGTATTTTTCTCCGCTTGTCGGAGGGCTCAGGGGCGCTCAGGACTTACGGGTTCCTTACAGCTTTGATCAGTGGCTGGCGTCTTTCAGGGAGATGGCAGCGTGGCTGGACAAAAACGCGCAACCCGGATCGCGGGTGTGGGTTTATCCGCGCCTTGAGCATCTGCGATATCAGCTTACCCGCCGGGACTTTAAGGCGCGCCTCTGGGACGCGGGGGATTATTCTCGGGGAGGCTATTTTGTGTTTATCCCGTATGACCGTTCCTGGGTCAGGCCGGAGGTCTCCGCGGAATTTTTAGAGGCTTCGCGCGTCTTAAAGGAGGAAGGTTTTGTAAAGGCCTATGAGATCCGCCGCCAGGGAGGCGTTGTCGGGACTGTTTATTTTAAACACAATGCAGATTATGAAGGAGTGAGATAAAATGGATAATTTTTCCGGGAAAAGAAGAAGGTTCAGGCTGGTTATCCCGGCATACCCGGCTTTCAATATTTATTCTAACGTAGCCAACATAACCACGGCATTAGGGCCGGTGTGCATCGCAAGCAGCGTGAATGAGATGGAGGGTTGGGATACGGAAGTCATTGATGAGAATAACCTGCGGCAATACGGGCCTAAGGGCGAGAACGGAGGCGCGGACCATGAATTCCTGCAGCAGCTGCGGCCCGTGGACGTGCTGGGTTTATACGGCGGGCTTACCAGCACCGCGCCCCGCCTGTATGAGATAGCCCGTTTTTATAAAGAGAAGGGTGTGATAACCGTTGCGGGAGGCCAGCATTTTGCCCGGGAGAACATATCCGATGCCCTGCATTCCAATATTGATTATGTGGTGATGGGGGAAGGGGAGATAACCATCAAAGAGCTTCTGAGGGCCCTGGAGGGGAACAAGGATGTGCGGCAGGTCAAAGGGATCGCGTATCTTAAGGACGGAGAGGTTGTCTTTACCGGGCCACGGGAACCGATCACGGATTTTGACACATTGCCTCATCCGGATTTCTCGCTCGTGCGCTATGCCAGGATAAAACTTTATCCTGTCGGCAGGATCCGCGGCTGCGGCATGGATTGCGAGTTTTGCACGGTCAAGGGCAAGCCCAGGTGCGCGTCTCCCGAACGGCTCCTTGAAGATATAAGCTTCCTTCTGGAAACGCGCGACGCCAAACACTTCTTTATCGTGGATGACCTTTTCGGCCAGTATCGCGATGAGACGATACGTTTTTGCCACATGCTCAGGGATTACCAGGGCAGCGTAGGTAAAAGGCTGGATGTGACCGTTCAGATAAGGCTGGATAAGGCAAAAGACCCGGAATTGCTCTCTGCCATGCGCCAGGCGGGGATCAATACGGTGGCTATAGGGTTTGAATCTCCCATTGAGGAAGAATTGAAAGCAATGAATAAATGTCTGAGGCCTAAAGAGATGCTGGAGCTCGCGAGAATATTCCGAAAATTCGGATTTTTGGTGCACGGAATGTTTATA
>JAQTNB010000006.1 GCA_028714055.1 Candidatus Omnitrophota bacterium | reverse complement strand
TTCTCTGGAGACGCAAGGCCCACATGGCGTATTATTGCGTGCGCAGGCAGTAAGGCCGGATGAGCTTAGCGCGCCAAGATGTAGGGGTCTTCTTTTTTGCTGAGCACGTCCAGCATCGCCAGGAGCCGGCTTGAACACTCTACGGCGATGACGGCCGCAACGCGCAGGATATACCAGGGGTTGGGTTCCAGGTTCCTTACCAGGATGCAAAATACCCGCCAGGCGTTCATGCTCGAAACCTCATAACCGAGCGTTTTTTTCAGGTACAGATGTCCGGTAAAGACCCTTCTTCGCTGATTGAAAAAAGCGGCGATTGTTTGAGGCGGCCGGTTATATACCCGCGCCTCGGGGACATACATCAGCCGGTAGCCTTTTTGCGTCACCAGCGCCTCGATCGCCGCTTCGTCAACCGAAGTATCGGCGGGGATCTCAATGATACGGTTCCTGAAGGCGATGAGTTCTCCGAGTTTCGGGTATTTCAGCGCCAGGGCATGGTGCATCTTCCATAAGAAATGCGCGGCAAATTCCACAAACGTGCGGAAAGACCCCTGCGGGACCGGATGCCCTCCGGTCATGCCGATGCCGGGATCGGCAAAAGGCGCAAGCAGCTTTTCAATGGTGTCTTCTTCGGGCAGGGTATCGCCGCTTTCTACGACATAGATATCGGCGGAGGCGTTTTGCAGGAAGTAGTTGATCGCGGAAGCCTTGCCCAGGCGTTGCGCCTGCGGCAGGACCTTTACCCGCGGGTCGCGCCTGGAAAACGCCTCGGCTGAGGCAACCGTATTATCGGTGCATCCGCTGGCGACCACGACGATCTCTTTGATGAGGACGTCTTTTGTCTTCTGGGTGAGCAATGATTGCAGCAGTCCTTTGATATGGGCGTCTTCGTTGTGCGCCATAACGCCGATACTGCAGACCAATGTTTTGCTGCCGCAAGCTGTCTTGGGACCGGCTGGATCCATATGCGTGATGCGACCTCGCGGGAATGATGTGGCGGGCAATAAGTTTGCCCGGATAAAGCCATTATAGCTTCTTTTATTTTGCAATGCAACTGCCCATTACCGCGCGGGGCCCTTCGGGCATATTTGCTTGACCGCTTTACGGGGGAGCGGTAAAATACGCACAAGGAGGTAGCGATGGATATTCTGCACATATCGGAGATCGTAGATATCGGGATTGAAAAAGAAAAGAAGCGCAGGGATTTTTACGCCCAGGCAGCGGAACATTTTCCGCAGCCCGAGCTGCGCGAGCTCTTTATCCGGCTGAAAGACTGGGAGGATATGCATATCAGGAAATTTACCGAGATACGCCAGACCCTTGGCAACGGGGAGTCGGCCGAATCATACCCCGGAGAATTGAGCCTGTATATGCAATCCCTGGTCGACGACCGCCTCTATCAGGAGGTCTCGGCGGCCGGCTTCAAAAAAAACGTATCTTCTCCGGAGGAGGCGATCCGTTACGGGATAACCTTCGAAAAAGACGCCGTCCTGTTCTTTACGGAGCTCAAAAATTACTGCGCCCAAGCGCACCGCGGCATTATTGATAAGCTCATCGATGAGGAGAAACAGCATATCGTCTACCTCTCGGAATTGCGCGGGAAAATCTGACGTTCATCGCCGGCTTTCCGCCGGAGCGATCCGCGCTTTCCGCCGGCAGGTATATTCCCATTACCGCACGTGCGGCCGCCGTCTTCCCTGGCGCGCTACCCGCGACCCCTATAAAATCCTGGTTTCCGAGATCATGCTTCAACAGACGCAGGTGCAGCGGGTCATCGGCAAATACCGCAGTTTTATCACGCTCTTCCCGGGTTTCCGGGCTTTAGCTTATGCATCCGCTTCCGGGGTTTTACGGGCATGGCAGGGGCTGGGATATAACAGAAGGGCCTTATTGCTGCGGCAGGCGGCACGGCAGGTCGTCAGGGAGCAGGCGGGAAAGCTTCCGTCTTCGCCGGAATCGCTGGCGCGGCTTCCGGGGGTCGGGCGCGCTACTGCCGGGGCGCTGACGGCATTCGCATTCAATAAGCCCGCGGTGTTTATCGAGACCAATATCCGCAGCGTTTTTCTGCACCATTTTTTTTCTGCCTCGGAGCGCGTCAACGATGCCGGGATACTTCCGTTAATCGCACAAACCCTGGATACCCGTAATCCCCGCGTCTGGTATTGGGCGCTGATGGATTACGGCGTTTTTTTAAAAAAGACCCAAGCAAACCCTTCGCGCAGGAGCAGGCATTATGCAAGGCAGCTTCCTTTTGAAGGCTCCGACAGGCAGCTGCGGGGCAGAATCGTCAAGCTGCTGCTTGCGCGGGGCACCATCGGATTACGGGAATGCAGGATACTGCTTGCCTGCGCTCCCGAAAGGTTCCGGCGTATTGTCGCAGGTCTTTGCCGAGACGGCCTGGCGCGAAGGCAAAAAACGCATCTTGCGCTCCCTTAGGTTACGGCGCTAATTCCGCAATGATGCTTTTTCCTGCCCGGACCCGGTCGCCCTCTTTTATGCGCAGAGGGCAGGAAGAGGGGATGACGACCCCGACGGCAGATCCCCAGAGGATCCTGCCCAGGGATGCGCCCCGGGGTACGGCATTCCCGGAGGCAATATTCAGGCGTATGCGGCGATAGAGAAACCCGGCAACCGGGATTATTGCGACGCGCACGGACCCGTCAATGACGATGCAGGCACGCTCGTTCTCAAGGTAGGCGCCCTTTTTATACAGATTTTTGAATGTGCCCGGAGTATGCGAAACAGAGGCGACTGTGCCGTTGAGGGGGGAATGTACTCCATGGTAATTAAGCGGGTTCATAAAGATGAGGACAAGCCGGGAGTCCTCTGTCAGCATGCCTTGCAGTTCCTTGAGGTGTGCGGTTTTCCCCGCATCCTTGATCTCCGGCACATCCCCCGCTTTTATTTCAACGATCGATGAGATCACGCCTTCGGCAGGGGAGATGATGCAGCGGTCGGGTTCCGTTATGCTCAGCGGCCGGGAGGAGAGCGTCTGGCAGCCGCAAAGGATGCCGGGGACGAGTACAATCATAAGAACGGCTTTCAGGCGCATACGCCTTTTATACCATGGCAGCCGTCGGGAGACAACGACTTTTTATTTTAAGAGCCGGGCACCTTTGTTATAATATTTGCGCATTCGCGGGGTTTTCGCTTCAGCTTGTTTTCCGCGGCCCGGCGTGTTAAGATACAATATGCATAAGGAGGAACCATGATCACTATCGATGATTTCAGAAAGCTCGAACTGAAGGTCGGCCAGATCAAGGCCGTTGAGGACCATCCGAACGCAGACCGGCTCTATGTGGTCACCGTGGACCTTGGGGAAAAGACCAAACAGCTTGTCGCCGGGATCAGGGGGTCTTATCAAAAAGATGAACTGCTGGGAAAACTGGTGGTGGTGGTCGACAACCTAGAGCCGGCAGTCTTACGGGGGGTGGAAAGCCAGGGCATGCTTTTGGCCGCCTCCGACGCAAACGGTATCGTGGTCGTCAGCCCGGAAAAAACCATCCAACTGGGAAGCACGGTCAAATGATACGGCAGCTTGTTCCTGAAAGCGTATGCCTGGCATGCCGCGGATGCTGCAGGTTTGGCGAGCCCGATTCATGCTGGTCTCCCGCACTGCTCTCGGAAGAGGTCGAGATGCTGGTGCGCAAAAATATCCCTCCGTTACTGATAACGAAGGAAAAGAGGGTCCGGCTGCTCCCTGCTTCTCAAGAGGCACTTTACCTGTGCCCGTTCCTTGAGGGCGCAAAAAATGCCTGTAAGATCTATGCCTTCCGGCCTTTCGAATGCCAGCTGTATCCTTTTCTGCTTAACCGCGCGGGCAAGGATGTGTATCTGGCGCTCGACACGCAGTGCCCGTACGCAGAAGAGCACGCCCATGACGCCGCCCTCAGGGAGTACGCACGCGCTCTCGCGGGATTGCTTATGCAGGCTCCGCTTATCGGCTCGTTACGCACAAACCTCCATTTGATCCAGGCGTACCCCGGAGTGCTGGATCTCCATCAGCTAAAAATTTAGGCCCATGCGCATGAGGCTGCTGAAGCCCGCCGATAAAAAGAAATTCTATGCGTTTTTGAGCGCGCGCCGCCGGCTCCTCTCGCCGTACCTGTTTGAAAACATATTCTCTTGCAAGGCCCTTTATGAGATACGCTGGAGCCTTATACGGGGCGCCCTGTGCATATTCTTCAAAGACAAGGCAGGCTGTTTTTTATTCCTTCCTCCGCTGGGAGGAGAGCAGGATCCGGCGGTTACCGAGGAGGTATTCCGGATCATGGACCGCTATAATACCAACAGGGACCTTTCGCGCATCGAGAACGCCGCAGAGGAGGACGCGGTTTTTTACCGCAGGCAGGGATACCGCTGTTATCAGAAATCCTGCGATTATGTCTACCTGCGGGAGGACCTCGCCGGGCTTAAAGGCAACCCTTTCAAATCAAAGCGCGCCTCATGCAATTATTTTACCGGGCATTACGAGTTTGAATACCTGCCTTACAACGGCCGTTTTCGCCGGGCCTGCCTCGGGCTCTATGAGTCTTGGCGGCAGCGGCGCTGGGAGCGTTCCCGGGACCCCGTATACCGGGGGATGCTGGAAGACAGCGGCTTGTGCCTCGCCGCGTTGTTAAAAGATTTCCGGAAGCTTGATGCCGCCGGCAGGGTGATTGTCATCGGAGGCGAGGTCAAGGGGTTTACCGTCGGGGCAGCTTTGAATACGGATACGTTTTGCGTCCTCTATGAAGTGACGGACCTGGGTGTCAAAGGCCTGGCGCAGTTTATATTCCGCAGGTTCTGCCAGGAATTGCGGGGTTTCCGTTACATCAACGTCATGGATGATTCCGGGCTGGAGAACCTCAAAGAGGTCAAGCTTTCCTACCGGCCGGCAGCGCTCGTCAGCGCCTACAATATTACCAGGAAACATGGTCAGTAAGATATCCGCAGAAGATTTTACCATATTTGATACCGAGACCACCGGCCTGAACCCTTCGCAGGGTGACCGGATCATCGAGATCGCTGCAGAGCGTCTGCAAAACGCAAAGGTCACGGCGGCATTCCAGAGCCTGGTAAATCCCGGCAGGCCTGTTTCCGAGGCGGCGTATGCCGTCAACGGTATCAGCGAGCAGATGCTCAAAGACGCTCCGGGGATAGAGGCAGTGCTTCCCGGTTTCCTTGAGTTCATACGCGGGAGCACGCTTTGTTCCTATAACGCGCCCTTTGATATGGGGTTCCTGGAGAATGAGCTTTCGCGCCTCGGCCGGCCCTTTCCGCAGGATATTGCCGTCATCGATGTGCTGAGGATGGCGCGCAGGCTCCGCCCCGGGCTTCCGCGCTATGCGCTTTGGTTTGTCGCCCAGACCCTGGGAGTTACGCAGAAGCAGCAGCACCGCGCGCTTTCGGACGTGGCGCTGACACGGGATGTCTTTTACCTGTTGGTCGATATCGCCGGGCATAAAGGTATCGCCGATCCCGCGGCCTTCCGAAGCATTTTTTGCATCGAATCCGGCGCGTTACAAGGCCTGACGATGCAGAAGATCGCCCGGATCCAGGAGGCGATAGGGCTCGGTGCCAAGCTTAAAATACGCTACCTTGCCGGGTGCAGTGCCGAAGTGACCGAGCGGGAAGTCACCCCCCGGGAGGTCAGGCAGGAGAAGGACAGGATGTATTTGGTCGGGTATTGCGCATTACGCAACGGGGAGCGTACGTTCCGCATCGATAATATACTCCAGATTGAAATGACGGGGGCGCAGTAAAAAGAGGATGCAGATATCTTTGCCGTTTACCATGCGATACCCGGTGCTTGCGTTCGGCTCCCAGGGAAAAAACACCCTGTGTTTTGCGGCCGCAAAGACCGCGCGCATCAGCGCCATGCATCCGGAATTATCCGTCCCGGCGGATTTTTCCGCCTTTAAGAGATGCGCGATGCGTTTATTAAAAGATACGCCGCGGACCCTGGCTTTTGACCTTCACCCCGGGTATCAGTCAAGCGTGTTTGCCGTATCCCTGCGCCGCAAGGCGAAACTTTCGGCAGTCCAGCATCATCACGCGCACATCGCTTCATGTATGGCCGAGAACGGCCTTGCCAACCGCAGGGTCATCGGTGTTGCGTTTGACGGGACAGGGCTGGGCAGCGACGGATCGCTCTGGGGAGCGGAGTTTCTCGTCTGCGATTATGCGGGTTTCAGGCGCGCGGCGCACCTGAAGGCCATCCCCTTACTGGGTATGGAGATGGGGGTGCGCCAGCCGTACAGAACCGCGGCGGCATGGCTCTACGCGACGTATAAAGAAGGTTTTTTAAAGCGTGATTTTCGGGCGGTAAGAAAAATACGCCGCGATTGGCCGGTCTTTAAAAAAATGTACCTCAGCGGATTTGCAGCGCCCGCGGCAAGCAGTATGGGCAGGTTTTTTGATGCCGCCTCCTGCCTGGTTTTCGATAAGACGTCCGTGTCAAGGGAGGCGGAACTCGCCTGTCTTCTCGAGTCAGCGGCAGCCTCCTGCAGGCAGGCACCGCGCGCATACCCGTGTGCCATAGAGCGGGCAGGGGGTATGTTTGAGATCGACCCCCGGCCGTTATTCAGGCGCCTGGCGCAAGACGTCGCCCGGAAAAAACCAAAGCCGGCAATCGCCTATGCCGTACATGCCGGTATTTCCGAAGCGCTGGTTGAGGTGTGCCGTATACTGCGCCGGCAGGCGGATTGCAAAAGGGTGGTGCTTTCCGGAGGGGTTTTTCAGAACGCGGTTTTGCGCGGCCTTGCCGTGCAGGGGTTGCGCGCGCAGGGTTTTGACGTATTTACCCACCGGCTGGTCTCGTGCGGCGATTCCGGAATTTCGCTCGGCCAGGCAGCGGTGGCTAACTTTATGCATTGAGCTATGTGCCTTGGGATCCCGATGAAAATCGTGCAGATGAGCGGTGAATTTGCCACCGTTGAAAGCGGCAGGCTGCGCCGGAGCGTTAACATCCAGATGGTCGCCGGCCTCAAGGCCGGGGATTATGTGCTGGTTCACGCGGGTTTTGCGATCGAAAAAGTCGACCCCCGCAAAGCCCGCCAAACACTTCAGATCATCGATGAAATACGTTGATGAATTCCGCGCTCCCAGGTTAGTCGGCCTGCTTGCGGGCGCCATACAAAAAGAATGCCCCCGGCAGGAAACGACCTTTATGGAGGTATGCGGCACCCATACGCAGAATTTCCGCAGGTTCGGCCTGCATAAGATCCTTCCGCCGCAGCTTAAACTCCTGGCCGGCCCGGGATGCCCGGTGTGCGTATCGGCCCCCGATTTTATCGACCGCGCGATTTTGTATGCGCGGCTCCCCGGGACGATCATAGCGACATACGGGGATATGCTGCGCGTCCCCGGCAGCGCTTCCACCCTGGAAAAAGAAAGGGCCCGCGGCGCCAGCGTCCACCTGGTATATTCGGCGCTTGAGGCGCTTCTCCTCGCCCAAAAGAACCCCCGGCATAAGGTCATATTCCTGGCGGTAGGCTTTGAGACGACCGCGCCGACCATAGCCCTGACCGTGCGCGCGGCCTTTCGGGCGGGGGTGAAGAATTTATTCTTTTTCTCGTCTCTGAAACTCATCCCGCCTGCCATGCGGCATCTGCTTACCCGCGGCATGGGCCCCAAGATCCGGGGGTTTCTCTGCCCGGGCCATGTCTCCAGCATCATCGGTATAAAACCCTATGATTTTATCGCAAAAAGTTATACAATAGGCTGTTGTATCGCGGGATTTGAACCTCATGATATGCTTCAGGGGATCTTGAGCCTCATCAGGCAGCATAAGGACCGCACGCCCGGGGTAGTCAACCAGTATCGGCGCCTGGTCAAGCCCTGCGGGAACCGCCGGGCCCAGCGTATCATCGCCGATGTCTTTGAGGTGTCCCGGGCGGATTGGCGCGGCCTGGGCGTGATCGAGGCAAGCGGCCTTAGGTTAAGGAAACGGCTGCGGGAGTTCGATGCGGAGCATGCAATTCCGGTTCCCGCCGTTACGCCTGCCCGTAAGGGCACGGGGGATGTTTCCTGCCGTTGCCAGGAGGTATTGGCGGCGCAGATCTCCCCGGTTGAGTGCCCCCTTTTTAGAAAAAAATGTTCCCCTTCCCGCCCTCTGGGGCCGTGCATGGTATCGTCTGAAGGAGTATGCAATGCGTATTACCGCTACCGTTAAAAAAAGGGCCTTCCTTGCAGTCGCGGCGTGCCTGGTTTTATCCCTGAGCGGTTGCATAGACCGGGAGCCTGTCCTTGAGCGCGCGCGCAAGGAAGCCGCGCGTTCGCGGGAATCGTATGACGCCGCAGTGAAGGCCTATACCGGGCTTATCGCCAAAAACAACGGGTCGGATAGCCTGTATTTTGAGCTCGGCAGCCTCTATTATCAGGGAGGAGATTTTGAAGCCGCGGTTGATGCCTTCGCCCGGAGCGCAGACGAGCGCGCCCCCAAGTTCCTGGCATTGTCGCATTTTAAGGCCGGGAATTTTCAGGAAGCGCTGGCGATCTTTGATCAGGGCAAATGCCGGGACGACGAATGCCTGTATTATTACGGGTTGACCTGCGAGAAGCTGCACCTTTTTGACCAGGCGCTCGGCGCATACCGCGCGATCAAAAAGCAGGACAGGTTCTTTGCCCGGGCGCACGAGCGTATCGGGATCATCGGCAGGGATACCGGCGAGAGCGTCGGGATAAACCAGGCAAGCCCGGAGACCGCCGGGTTGATCGCGCGCGCACCCGGCCAGGAGGAATACCCCCAGGCAGGGGCCTTGATATTATCCTGCGAAGAGTCTATCGAGGTCGGCGCCGACAATACGCAGGTCGCGACCCTCCACTATATCATCAAGATCCTTAACGAACGGGGGAAGGAGGACTTCTCCGAAAGCCACCTTGAATACGATTCCACCTACGAACGGGTAGACCTGGAATATGCCCGCACCATCCGCCCCGACGGGATCATCGTGGATGTCGGCAGCCGCCACATCCGGGATGTCTCCAAGTACCTTAATTTCCCCCTTTACAGCAATGTCCGCGTCTTTATCATTTCCTTCCCCGAAATAAGCGAGGGGGCGATCGTGGAATATAAAGTGCGGGTGCGCCGCAATAAGTTGATCAACGAGAAAGACACGGTCTTAAGTTACCCCCTGGAAAGCTCCGAGCCCATCCTGCGCGCGAAGTTCCTGGTAAGCGTTCCGAAGGACCGCCCGCTTTCGTTGAAAACGATCAACGCAGGTTACAATACATCGGCCCAGGCGCTGGAACCATCGGTCAGTAGTGACGAGAAGCGGATCACATACCGCTGGGAGTTTTCCGGCATTCCGCAGATCATCCCGGAATCCAACATGCCTCCGGATGTGGAGATCAATCCCACGATCCTGGCCTCGACGTTTACGGATTGGCAGCAGGTTTACCGATGGTGGTGGGCACTCGCCCGGGATAAGATCGCCGCGGACCCTTCCATCAAAGCCAAGGTCAGGGAGCTTACCGGCGCACGGATGGCGCCGGAAGAAAAGGCGCGGGCGATCTACAATTTCTGCGCGCAGAAGATCCGCTACGTGGCGGTGGAGTACGGCCAGGCAGGGTATGAGCCTCACCGCGCCGAGGATATTTTCAGGAATAAATACGGCGATTGCAAAGATCAGGCGATACTTTTGGTCGCGATGCTTAAGGAGGCGGGGTTGAATGCCTGGCCGGTGCTTATCTCCACACGGTCGTACTACAACCTGCGGGATGATTTTCCTTCGGTGCTCTTTAACCATTGCATTGCCGTTGTTGAGATCGGCTCAAAGACGGTATTTCTTGACCCGACTGCCGAGACCTGCCCATTCGGCGACCTGCCCGTGGATGACCAGGACAGGGCGGTCCTGGTTTTCCGGGAGGACGGCTTTCGCATACAGCGCACCCCGACCTTTGCGGCGGAGCACAACCTCGTGCGCCAGGAGCTTTCCATACGCATCAACGACGACGAAAGCATCGCCGGTAAAAAGGCCGTTACCACCAAAGGGATGTACGAACAGGCGCAGCGTTATTGGCTGCTCTATACCCCGCCGGAATTGATCGAGCAGGCGCTGAAAGAAAAAATACAGGATATTTCGATCGGCGCGCGCCTGGAAAGCTTTTCGGCCGAAAAACAGGGTGACCTTGACCAGCCGGTCATCCTGCGTTATGCCTTCTCGGGGCCGGAGTACCTGACAGGAGCCGGTAACTTACGCATTATGCCGCAGCTGGTAAGCTTTGATTCCTCCCTCGTGGCAAAAGACGCGCGCCGTTACCCGTTAGACCTGGCGCTCCTGGACACCAAAGAGACCGTTTTTGAAGTCGAGACCCCGCAGGGGTTTGCCATACGCTATCTACCCGAGAATGTCCAGGAAGAGAGCCCCTGGTTCTCGTTGCGGGTAACCTACGAAAAGAACAAGGATCGTATCCGTGTTTTACAGAAGATCGCCCTGAAGAAAAGCTTTATTACCCAGGATGAATACCCCGAATTCAAGGCACGTTTTGAATCGCTGGCTACCAGGCTTAAGCAGAGGATAATCTTTGAGAGAAGCCCGCAATAAAAGACGAGGAGCCCATGGCTACTAACGACCCCCTGGAACAGGAACGCAGGCAATACATACGGCTTGATTCGGTCTTTCCGGTGCAGTTCCAACTGCTGAACCCCGATACCAAGGAGGCGGTCTCCGCATGGTTGCAGGGTTTTACCAATAACATCAGTAAGGGGGGGATTTGCCTGGCGATCAACAACCTTGACCAGGCATTCGCGCTGTTGATCAAAAACCGGCAGGTGCGCATATCCTTGGGGATCGAGATGCCCTTCTCCCGCACCCCGATCGCCGCCGTGGCCCAGATCGCCTGGGTCCAGGCATCAGCGGAGCAGCCCGGCAAATATTTTATCGGGCTGCGTTATGAAAATATCTCTGCCGAGGGGAGCCTCCAGATCATCCGTTACGCCAGGGCAAAAAGGCTTTTTGTGCCCCTGGTGCTGGGAGTGATCATTGCCCTGGGCGCTGCTTTTGCCGTCGACAGCTACATAAACGTAAAGCTTGTCAAGGGCAACAAAGCGCTTGTTTCGCAGCTGGTGAAGATCCTCCAGGAATCCAGCGTTGCCAAACAGAAGATAAAGGAGATCAATAAGGACCGGGATGACCTGCAGGTCAGGATCGAAGCGCTCAAGGCGCGCATACGCACGGTCGAAGAAGATAAGGCAAAGCTGAGCGAACAGACGAAGCTCGAAGAGGCCAATACCATGCGCCGGGTCGCCGAGCTTAACGCCCTGATCGACACGCTGAGCAAGGAAAAGACCTCTGCCCAGGAAGCGCTGATCTCGCTGCAGCACAAAGAGAACACCGTCACCGAAGAATTGCTCAACCTCGATAAGCGCAAGGCCAGTCTTGAGCGGGCAAACCTCGACAAGATGTATCAGTGGCTTACGATCCATCAGAACCCCCGCACGGGGCTGGTGATGAGCTTTGAAGGGGACAGCGACATCGATAACTGGGCCTTTATCTACGATGAATCCCTGGCCTTGCAGGCATATGTCAATTTCTCCGATTTTGAGCGGGCAAAGAAGATGCTCGAATTCTTTGACAAGAAGGCCAAACGCCAGAACAAGCTTTTTTTCAACGCCTATTACGCCGACGACGGTACGCCCGCGGAATTCATCGTGCACAGCGGCCCCAATATCTGGCTGGGGATCGCCATCGTCCAGTATGTCAAAAGGACCGGGGACCCCGGTTACCTGAAGCTGGCGGAAGAGATCGCGCAGGATGTCATGCAGCTGCAGGCCCAGGACCCCGACGGAGGCATACGCGGAGGCCCGGAAGTCCAATGGTATGCGACGGAGCATAACCTCGATGCATACGCGTTTTACGATATGCTGCACAAGACAACGCGCAACGACGCCTATGCGCAGGCGCGCGACCGCGTTTTAAACTGGCTGGTCAAACATACCTACGGCAAGACAGACCTTCCCATCAAACGCGGGAAAGGCGACTCAACCATTGCCACCGATACCTATGCCTGGTCCATCGCGGCGATCGGCCCGGCAAAGCTTGAAGAGCTGGGGATGAATCCGGACAGGATCATGGAGTTTGCCGAAGAGCACTGCTCGGTCGAGGTGGAGTATCTCAGGCCCGGGGAGGCTCAGCCGATCAAGATCAAGGGTTTTGATTTTGCGCCGCAGGTGCACGTGGCGCGCGGAGGCATTGTCTCTTCCGAATGGACCGCCCAGATGGTGATCTCGTTTAAGATCATGGCTGATTTTTACCATAAAAAAGGGATGATCGCAAAATCCCGGGCGTACCTGGTCAAGGCCGACGAATACCTCGCGAACCTCAGCAATATGATTATTTCCAGCCCTTCGCCGTCGGGACAGGGGGAAAGCTGCCTTCCGTATGCGACCCAGGAGCTTGCCGATACCGGGCACGGGTGGATGACCCCCCGGGGTAACTCGACCGGTTCTGTCTCGGGGACGACCTACACGATCTTTGCCTATTACAATTACAACCCCCTGGAGCTGAAAGACTGATGGGGAGGGGCCCTTACGGGATCTACCGCAGGCTGTTCGCCTGTTTTGGACCGCAGCACTGGTGGCCGGCTGAAACGCCCTTTGAGGTCATCGTCGGAGCGATACTGACGCAGAATACCAGCTGGCGCAACGTCGAGCAGGCGATCCGGCGTTTAAAAAAAGAACGCCTGTTGAATCCCGGCGCGCTTCGGCGGCTCCCCGTGCGCAGGCTCGCGGCGCTTATCAGGCCGGCCGGGTATTATAACCTGAAGGCCCGGCGGCTTAAGGCATTCCTGGAATTTTTGTTCGATGCCTACGCAGGTAACCTGGCGCGCATGGGCCGCAAGGAGGCCGGGGAGCTGCGCAGGGAATTATTGCGCGTGAAAGGCATCGGCCCGGAAACCGCGGATTCCATCCTGCTTTACGCGTTCAATAAACCGGCCTTTGTCATCGATGCGTATACCAGAAGGGTATGCGCGCGCCATAACCTTGCTCCCGAGGCGCGCGATTACGAAAGCCTGCGGGCATTTTTTATTTCCAAGCTTAAAGCCGATGCGCGGCTGTTCAACGAATATCACGCGTTGCTGGTCAAGCTGGCAAAGGATTTTTGCCGGAAAAACGAGCCCCGCTGCGGGTCATGCCCTTTGGGGGGGTGAGCCCGCGCAAGGCCCCGGGGTAATATCTGTCAATCCCCCGACAGGAACCTCCGGGTTTAAGCCCGGGGGAGGAATGCAATTGTGTCTTTCAAGAGGGGAGGAAGCCGCGGGCTCTAGCCCGCGGAGCTTCACTCAGGAGGGATGATGAGACGGCTGATCTTGTTTTGCGCGGCGTTCCACCTTTTTTTGACCGCCGCGTTTGCCGCGCCATGCTACGGCACCAAAATGCCGGAGAAGGGCGGATTTTTTGGCGGCGCGCAGACCCACGTGATCCTCAAGAGATACCTTGAAGACGGGCACGGAAAGGTAAGAAGCTCGCAGCAATTCCTCCTGCTCTCTTACGGTATCACCGGCTGGCTTTCCCTGGATCTAAAAGGAGGCGCCGGGAACATCAAGCAGCGCCCGATAACAAGCGGCGAGATCGATTACAGCTCTTCTTTTGCCGGAGGATACGGCCTGCGCCTGAAGGTCTATGAAGCTCAAAAGAGCGCGGTGGTCTTTGGTTTCCAGCACATCAGCGTCCATCCGCAAAAAACGCATCTGGGCGGCACAAAACACGCCGCTATCCTCGACGACTGGCAGTTCTCCCTGCTTGCTTCGCACGGCGTCGGCGGCCTTCTCCCGTACGCCGGGGTGAAATGGTCGCGCCTGGACTATATACATAAAGTGGAAGAAGACCGTAAGCGCAGGATGTCCGATCTCACCAAGGATATCGGAGTGGTTATCGGCTGCGATGTTCCGCTCGGCCAAAAAATATGGCTTAACCTGGAGGGGCAGTTTCTTGATACGCAGGCCTTTGCCGTAAGCCTTAACTTCGGCTTTTAACGATGCCCGCTCCCTTCGAGGCAAGATCTATGGTACGCGGGAATGCGCTGGCTCTCATTTTTCTTGTTTGCTGCGTGACTGCCCTGTTTGTGCCGGCGATGGCCGGGTGGCAGGGTTTGTTTCATGACGATCAGGCGATGGAGGAATTCCCCCGTTATGTGTTTGTCGCCCGCAGCCTGCAAAACGGGGTCCTGCCGTTGTGGGACCCGCACACCTGGTGCGGAGCCATCCCCTTTTACGGCCGGTATTTTGCCGACACATATTATCTGCCCCTCTGGCCCTTTTACCTGATCACCAGCTTACACAATCTGGATTTGTCTTACTGGACGCTCATACTCCTGCCGTTATGGCTGCATTATGCCGGCGCTGCCGTGGGAATGTTTGTCCTGT
>JAQTNB010000005.1 GCA_028714055.1 Candidatus Omnitrophota bacterium | reverse complement strand
GTTGCCGCGCGCCACAGCGTCAAAAAACGCCAGGCAGTGCTCGGGTATCAGCTTATCGTAGGGGTTGCCCTGGGCTTAAGCGGGCAGCAGGGCGCAACACTGCAAGCGCTGGACGTAGTATTTAACCTCATCAACCTCGGATACAGCCGCAAGGATGAATTCCTCGCCGACAAGCTGGCGGTCAGATACGCCAGGCGCGCGGGCTTTGACCCTTACGGAATGGTGACTTTTTTTGAAAAGCTGCAGCAGGAAGCAGAACGCAAAGGCCAGGGATTCAACCTCGTATACTTAAGTTCACACCCTCCCATAGCGGAACGTATCAAACAGGTGAAAAATGAGATCGCATCGGCCAACCCCTGAACCGGATCATCCCTCATACCTGAAAACTTTCAGGGAGGGGCTGCTCCATAACCGCGCGCAGAAAGCCATGGCGCTCCTTGAATCCTGCGCTATCTGCCCGCGCATCTGCAAGGTAAACCGGCTGAAAGACGAGAAGGGGGTCTGCAAGACAGGCCTTAAAGCTAAGGTGCACAGCTTTATGGCACACCACGGAGAAGAACCGCCGATCTCAGGCAGCAGGGGTTCGGGGACCATATTTTTTTCCTGCTGCAACATGAAGTGCCTCTATTGCCAGAATTTTGAATTCAGCCAGGACGCAGAAGACTCGCGGGAAACCACCGCGGAAGAACTGGCGCAGATCATGCTTGGCCTGCAGGAACAAGGATGCCACAACATAAACCTGGTCACACCGACCCATGTCATGCCGCAGATCCTGCAGGCGCTTTTGTTTGCCGTGCCCAAAGGACTCAATATCCCCCTTGTCTATAACACCGGCGGATATGAACGCGCCGAGATGATCAAAATGCTGGAAGGGATCGTGGATATTTATCTTCCCGATATGCGCTACGCAAACGAAGAGCACGCCGCGCGCTATTCCCAGGCCCCCGGTTACCCCCAATACAACCGCCAGGCGCTCAAGGAGATGCACCGCCAGGTGGGGACTGCCGATATAGGCCCGGACGGGATCATAAAGAAGGGGATGATCATACGGCACCTGGTCCTTCCCAACGATATCTCCGGGACAAAAGAAGCCATGAAATTCATAAAAGAAGAACTCTCCGAAGAAACCTACGTCAGCCTGATGAGCCAGTATACCCCGTATTACCGCGCCCACAGCCTTGAAGGCATCGACCGCCGCATTACCCTGGAAGAATACGCCAAGGCAAAACAAACCCTGGAAGAGTTCGGCCTTTACAACGGCTGGACCCAGGAATCTTTCGGACTCCAGCGTTTTGCCGGAGTGCATATCAAACCCGCGTTCAAGGCGGCAGATGATGAGAAAAAAAACCGCGGATAAAATCAGGATATTTTTTAAATTTATCTACCGCAAGCTCTTCAGGATCAACGACAGCCCGCAAAAGATAGCCCTGGGTTTCGGGATCGGGGCGTTTTCCGGTATCACGCCCGGCATCGGGCCGCTGACCGCCCTGGCCCTGGCTTTCATCTTAAGGGCAAACCGTGCTGCCGCGGTCATCGGCACCATCCTGACCAATACCTGGCTTAGTTTTGTCACATTTATCTTGTCAATAAAAATCGGCTCTGCTATACTGGGAGTGAGCTGGCAGGAGGCGTACAACAGCTGGGCAGCGCTCCTGAAGGATTTCCGCCTTGAGAGGCTTTTTGACGCCTCCGTCATAAATTTGATCCTGCCGGTTGTCATCGGGTACCTGACGATAGGCGCGGCCTTCGGAATGTTGACATACGCGGTTACGCTGTCAGCCTTATCGCTCAGGAAAAGGAGGAAGACGCATGAAGATTAAAATCGACCTGAATTTTCCGCCCGAGCTCAAAGACGATCCGCTTATCTGCGAACTTTGCAAGAAATTCGACATTATCCTGAATATCCTTGAAGCCTCTTTCTCCACGGATGTCGGCTGGGCATTGCTGGTAATAGAAGGGGAGGAGGCAGACGTCAACAAATCCCTCCAATACCTCAAAGACAGCGGCGTAGAGATCAAGGAAGCCCAGACACTCTCCTAAAAACCACCCTTTTAAGGCCGGACCGCCACATGTATAGAGGAAATTTTGCTTTCTATAATATTAACTTCAGGAGGAACGACGACAAGACCCTCATTGTGACCGGAGAGATAAAGAACTCTTCCGGCGCGAGCTACTCAATGACGGTATTCAACGTTACCCTCTTCATCCAAAATAAAGCGGTTGCCACGGGGAAAACCAAGATCGCCGGCCTCATCCATGGCTCTACCAAGCCTTTTGAATGCCTGGTAGAATGCGCCGAAATCATGGAAGACCGCACGATCACCAAGATAAACCGCTGGGATATAGTCTTCCAGGGAGGATATTAAGCGGCTCTCGGACTTAATAAAAATATTTATTAAGTCCCGTTTTCTTGACAACTCAAATATTGTGTGTTATAGTTTTGTTGTAAGCGTGGTTGGTGTTTCAGGTTTAAGCCGGCGGGCTGCGAATAGAAGAAGAGCCTGCCGGCTTTTTATTTATGCAGATTCTAAATGTATCTTATTGCCGTATAATGAGTTATAGATAGTGCTCATTTACGGTTCTCAATAGAGATCACCTCCAGAAGCTCTCCGTTTTTTCTACCGACTACCGTTACCTCCAGCATATTCCCGTCCTGGCGCAGGAACGCCTCAACCTTAGTATTGCTGAGCGCGTCAAGCTTGTAGAGTTTGCCTTCGCTTGAGATGGAATATCCGCTTGCAACGCAGGCAGGCATCAGCGCGCACTCCTTGGTATGCGTCTTAATGAACCCCTCCAGGTCTTTGCCGGCATGCCCGGCGCACATGTTGTCAATGATCGTGCCCTGGACGGTAAGGGTAGGGGTTTCCGCGAACGCCGCCAGGAATACCACGGCCACCACCACAAAGAACGCTATTCCGAAAGCAAAGCTTAATTTTGTCATCATAGCACACCTCCTTTTTCTTTACATTTAGATGCAGGGGGAGGAAGGAGGTTTCAAATATTTAGGCAGTCGAATGCCCATAAGCAACATTTTGCATTCGACTGCCACTCCGAATCCTGGCGAGCAAAATCTCGAGCCGCTTTCCGGCTCGAGATTTTGCCGCTGCTTAGAAAGCGGAGTACCTTTAAAAAGGACCGATTTTATGCTATACTTTATATGCCGATAAAGGTAAACTGTCCGAAAGGGCGGGACACAAAGTTATAGGGCCTAAACCCCGGGTTCCCGGGGCATGGCAGCCAATTGCCGGGCGAAGCACGACGGGAGCAATAGCGCAAAGAACGCCGAGTGAGCCTTTATCGGCGTTTTTTATTTTTCAACCCAAGGTAAAGCCTGCAAAAAGGAGCACTATGACCGGGAGGCCGAAATGTTTACCGACAGAAGGGCATACCCGCGGGCTAATCTTGATTACGGGGTTGACGTCTGTTTTGACCTGAGGATATTCTCCGTTTATTCGGAGATAATCAATATCAGCGCCGGAGGCGTGCGGGTCCTGATCGAGGAAAAAGTGGATGTCAATACTCCGGTAGATATCAAGTTGAGCCCCCGGGGCGCAGAACCGATCCGCTGTAAAGGAGAGGTGGTCTGGCTTAACGAGCGCCCCCTGGGAGGGCTCAAGCGCACGGTCTTTGATACCGGGATCCGCTTCACCGAGATCAAGACGATCGACAAAGAAAGGATCAGGAACGCCGTAGACGCGGCAATACGGACTCCAAAGATTTCCTGATCGTTGCCGTTATAAAAATAAGCTCACAGGGCCGGGGCCGGGCGTAAAGCCCGGCTTTTTTTATGCTTTTTGGGGCCTAATTTTAGGTTGACTTAAGCTGGCGCCTGCGCTATCATGGGGTTGAACATAATTATTTTTGCTTAAAATGCCTGAACAGCGCGATAATAAAGAACGCAGAAAATTCCCCCGGGTGCCTCTGAACGTCACCATAGCCTACCAGCTGAACAGGCCGGCCTTTGTCAGGATAGCGTTCGGCATCAAGGAAAAAGAGGCCAAGGCGCTTAATATCAGCCAGGGGGGCATGGCGTTCCTCACCAAAGAGAAGATCACGGTCAATACGCCCCTGTCAATCGAGTTCATGCTCTACGAACCGGAGAAGGACGAGCGGTTTATTTTCTACCGGAACCTCAAAACAGGCGGCAAGGTGCGTTACTGCGAAGACCTGGGGAAAAGCCAGTTCCTTACCGGGATCTCGTTTGACGGGATCAACAACGAAGACCAGCTTGAGATCATGCGTTTTGTCAAAAAGGGCATCAGTTCAGACATAGCATGAGCGAATGGCACGAAGAAATACGCTGCCCCGAATGCGGCAGCAGCGAGACGCATTTTATCGAAGTGCGTAACGACCTTTCGGTCTTCGAGTGCGAGATCTGCGGCTGCCGTTTCGAGATAGAAGAATCAGACTAACTATAAGGAGGAAGAGAATGTGTAAGAAATTTTCTTTTTTGGCATTACCGGTCTTTTTAGCTATTGTTCTTGCAGGATGCACGGTTCGCCTTGCGGATTTCACGATTATCTCAACCAAAAACATCGATCTCGCAAGAGGCGCAGATTTTAAAAGAGGACAAACAAGGATTGAAGGCGTAGATTCAGTTTCTATAATAATATTCGTTCCGACCGGAACTCCCAATATAAAAGAGGCGATTGACAGAGCCATTGAAAGCGTCCCGGGAGCGGTTGCATTGCTAGACGGAGTAATCTATGCAAAGTCGTGGTGTATCCCGCTTATCTATGGCCAAAACAAGTATGTGGTTGAGGGGACTCCGCTCATCGACCCTAACCTTACGTCTAACCAAAAATGAATTTATGGCAATAAGAAAGAAAATAGAGATATAAATTTTCCAGGTTCCTTTCTCGAGATTACCTTATTTGTTTCCTGCTTAAAAAAGCAGGCTTACGCCTACCCGGAAATAATCTTTTTATGAACATACTGCTCATATCCGCCAGCCCACACAAGACAAAAAGCCGCACCTTTCTTCTGGCGAAAGAGGTCTTAAAAGGGCTGCCGAAGTCCGCACGGGTCAGGACCCTGCACCTGAGCGACACAAAGATCGGGTTCTGCCGGCACTGCGAGGCCTGCCACCGGAAGATCATGAATTGCCCGGTAAAAGACGATGTGCGCGCGGTCATGGAGGCGATGCTGACGGCAGGGGGGATAATCTTTGCCACGCCTAACTACATAAACCAGGTCACCGCGCAGCTGAAAGCACTCTGGGACCGCACGGCCCATTTCATCCATTGCCGGAGGCTTGAAGGAAAATACATTGCCGGAGTCGTCACCTCCGGAAGCGGAAGGAACGCAAGTGTTTTGGAATACATCCGGCACTATGCCCGCGCCTGCGGCGCCCAATACATGGGAGGCATCTCTTCTCAGAGGCAAGCGCCTGCCCCGGAAAAGAAAAAAGAGGCAAAGCTGCTGGGTAAAAAGCTCGCGCAGGATATCGCCGAACGGATGACCTATCCCGAAGAGGCGAGGTTCCTGGAAGAATTCAAGCAGCACTTCAGGCGCATCATGCAGTTAAGAAAGAACGAATGGACCGAGGAATACCGCTTCTGGCAGGAAAAAGGATGGCTCCAGGCCCATGCCGGAAAATAACCCCCAGGAAAAACTTGCCTTTACATACCCCGCGCGAGGGGCCCTTCGCCTTGTCTTAAGCGGAGACTGGCAGATCGCCTCAATCACCCCATCGCTGGACGAAGCTATTGCCGAACTAAAAACCCATCCTGAAGTCACCGAGATCGCCTTTGAAAGCTCTCAGATCGGCGACTGGGATACCGGGCTTGCCGCTTTCCTGCTGAAATTGGCGAGGGAATGCGAGCGCCGGAAGATCCGCCTTTCTCCCGAAGGACTTCCACAGGGAGCGCAAAAACTTCTGACGCTTGCCCAGGCAGTCCAGGAGAAAGAAGCCCCCGCCCCGAAGGTCCAGGAACCTTTTCTTACGCGCGTGGGAGATACCGCGGTCAAGGTCTGGAACGAGATAAAATCCCTGCTTGATTTCCTGGGAGAGCTCCTGGTCTCATTTACGCGCCTGCTCAAAGGCAAGGCATATATACGCAAAAAAGATTTTAAGGCGATAATCCAGGCCTGCGGCGCGGAGGCCTTTCCCCTTGTTTCATTGATCAGCGTTTTGCTCGGACTGATCCTTGCCTTTGTGGGCGCAATGCAGCTGAGGATGTTCGGGGCGCAGATATTTGTCGCGGATATCGTCGGCATAGCCATGGTGCGCGTTATGGGAGCGATCATGACCGGCATTATCATGACCGGCAGGACCGGCGCATCCTTTGCCGCGGAGCTGGGCATCATGCAGACAAACGAAGAAATAGACGCGCTCAGGACTTTAGGTATCCCGCCGGTAGACTTCCTGATATTGCCGCGCGTCTTGGCGCTGGTGCTGATGATGCCGCTTTTGACGCTCTACTCCAACCTCATGGGCATACTCGGAGGTTATATCATCGGCGTCGGGATGCTTGAACTTAACCCGGTGGAATATTTCAACCGCACGCAGGAAGCCATCGGCATCAATAACCTCTGGGTAGGCATGGTGCACAGCGTGGTCTTCGGCGTCATCATAGCCGTTTCAGGGTGTTTCCGCGGGATCCAATGCGGCAGAAGCGCTGCCGCCGTAGGAGAAGCCACGACCTCTGCCGTCGTAACCGGGATCACCAGCATCGTCGTGGCAACCGCGATCATTACCTACATCTGCCAGCTATTAGGGGTCTAAAGGCATGGAAAATAAGCCGGTCATCGAAGCGCGCGATCTTACCATAGGCTACGGAGAAGAGATCGTCATGCGCGGGCTTAACTTTCGCGTGCAAAAAGGCGATATCTTTATTATTATGGGAGGCAGCGGCTGCGGTAAAAGTACGCTGTTAAAATCGATCATCGGCCTCCTGGAGCCCCTGGCGGGAAAAGTGCTCTACGGGGAAAAAAGCTTCTGGGAGGCAGAAGCCCCGGAACAGCTGAAGATCATGAGGCGTTTTGGAGTGCTCTATCAGGGAGGAGCGCTCTGGAGCTCTCTGACGCTGGCGGAGAATATAGCGCTCCCGCTGGAGATGTACACGCAGCTGCGGCCAAAACAGGTGCAGGATGTCGTGGAACTCAAGCTCGCGCTGGTGGGATTGTCGGGTTATGAAGATTTCTACCCGGCGGAAATCAGCGGAGGGATGCGTAAGCGCGCCGGGCTTGCCCGGGCGATGGCGCTGGACCCCGATATCCTGTTTTTCGACGAGCCTTCCGCGGGGCTCGACCCCTTAAGCGCAAAACTGCTTGATGACCTGATCCTGCAGCTCTCCGATACGCTCGGCACAACGGTAGTCATGGTAACGCATGAGCTGGCAAGCATCTTTGCCGTCGGAAATAACGCGATCTTTCTGGACCGTGAAGCAAAGACAATGACCGCCGAAGGGCCGCCGAAGCAGCTGCTCAAAGATTCCAGGGACGAGCGTGTCATAGAATTTTTAACGCGCGGGGAGAAGCCCGCAAGGAGAGCATGACGTGAGCAAAAAAGCCAGCAATACGCTGATCGGGGCGTTTGTCATAGGGGCGATATTCCTGTTAGCCGTAGGCCTGACAGTCCTCGGATCGGGAAAATTTTTCCGCATCACCAACAAATACATCCTTTATTTTGACGACTCTGTCCAGGGGCTGGCGATCGGCGCGCCGGTGACCTTCAGAGGGGTGAAGATCGGCACGGTAAAAGACATAAGCCTTACCTATGACCCGGAAACCCGCTTTGCATATATCCCGGTGATCATCGAAACCGAGCCTGACCGCATCAAGGGAGCGCCTTTGAGAAGCGACCGGGAGAATTACAAATACCTTATCAACTCCGGGATGCGCGCCCAGCTTGTGGTGCAAAGCCTGCTTACGGGGCAGCTTTCCGTGGCGCTCGATTTCTTCCCCGATAAGCCCGCGAATTTACGCGGCCTGACCAAAGAATACCCCGAGATCCCTACGATCCCATCGCCGTTCGGGGAACTACAGAAAAATATCAGCGACATACCCATAAAACAGATCTCGCTTGACCTGCAGGAAAGCATCGAATCACTGAAGATCACCCTGAAAGAAAGCAGCGAGACGATCGTCTTTGACGTTGAGAACACGCTCAGGGAGATCACCAATGCCGCGCGCTCCGTGCGCCTGCTGGCAGAATACCTCGAGCAGCACCCCGAGGCATTGCTCAAAGGAAAGAAATAACCTGCAAAAGGAGCTTACGATGAAGCATGGTCTTTTTTTCAGGCGCCGGCTGTTATGCGCAATCCTCGTCATATCGGCAGCCGGATGCATCTCGGTCCCCCGCAGCCCCGGCGTAAGGTTCTATACCCTGCAGGCTCGGACAGGAGAAGAAGCCTTACCCGGCGCTGAAAATCTTAATAACGCGGTGATCGGCGTCGGGCCGGTGGCGCTCCCCGAATATTACAACCGTCCGCAGCTCGTCACCAAAAACAACGAGGGGACGATCGAATTCGCGCAGTTTGACCGCTGGGCAGAACCGCTTGATACGGGGATCGTGCGGGCCATCTCCCGGAACCTGTCGTTATTCCTTCCCGCGATCAACGTAGAGACCTTTCCCTGGAACAACGCCATCCCCATTACATACCAGGTGATCCTGGAGGTCATCGAGCTTGAAAGCCGCCTTGACGCGGAGGTGATGATGCTGGCGCAATGGTCGATCCTGGACAAGGAAGACAAAAGGCTCCTGTTCACCAAACGCGCGGAATACCGTCAGGCAGCCGAGCCGCGCGGGTATCCGGGCATTATCCGGGCGCTCAGCGGGATCTGTGATACGGCAGCCAGGGATATCGCGGAAACCCTGACAAGACTGGAGCAATGACCGATGGCGAATTTCTCTTTTGACATAGTCTCCGAAGTCGATCTGCAGGAAATGGACAACGCGGTAAACCAGGCGAATAAAGAGCTGGGCCAGCGCTACGACTTCAAAGACAGCAAGGCCTCCATTGCCTACGACCGCGCAGAAAAGAAGATCACGCTTATCGCGGACAATGATTTTAAGCTGCGGGCATTGACCGATATCCTGGCAACCCGGATGGCAAAAAGAGGCATCTCGCTTAAATCCCTGAAATTCAATCCGCCGGAAAAAGCCTTTGAAGGATACCTGCGCCAGATGGTGGAGATCTGCGTCGGCATCGATAAAGAAAAGGCGAAGGAACTCACCGGGATCATTAAAACTTGGCTTAAAGGTGCAGGCTCAGATCGAAGGGGAGAAGGTCAAGGTAAGCTCCGCGAAAAAAGACGAACTGCAGGCAGTGATAGCGCACGTGCGTGGCCTGAATTTTCCCATACCGCTTAGTTGCTGCAATTACCGCTAAAATTTATTCCCACCTGAAATATACATAGACCCTGCCCCAGCCTTTTTCCGTTTTCTCAAGACGGGAGTAGAGGGAACGCACCTCTTTTTTGTTCAGATAATTCAGGATCCTTTTCTTGACGCTTTCGGCTGCCGGGCCGTAGGCGATCTCGACGATCTTGGCGCGTTTCTCAAGCGCTTCCAGCAAGATCTCGGCGATGCGCGCCTCCATATCGGGGACCAACGGATAGACGTTCAGCTTTAACTTCATCTTTTAAAGCCACCGGATCTCTTGCGCCGCTGAAAACCCTTTTTCCCCGCCGGGCGGGGAGAAGAGGTTTTCTTCTGCCATGGGGGAGCAGAACGTTTTTCACCCTGGTCCCGGGCCTGGCCTTTCTTTTTTTCCCAGGGCAGGGGAGAGGAAGTTTTATGGGGAGAGGAGGCAGGCTTGCTTTGCAGCCAGGGCTTTTTCTTACGCCAACGCATGGGATTCTCATGGAATTTGCGCTCGATGACGGGCTCCGTTATCCCGGCTTCGGCGCGGCGCTTCATAAAGCTGCGCGTGCGCCTTCCTTGCTTGTAGTGGCTTCCCGACATAAAACCCGCGCGGCGGGACCCGCGGGGAGCGCCCCTTTGGAAACCCGGGGCCTGAGGCTGGCCCAAAGAGACCCGGCTTTCGGCCTCTTTTGGCTGCTGCAGCTGCTGACGGATCTTATGTTTTTTCGCGCTCTCCTCCAGAAAACCTTCCGGCTTGGGACGCGCGGTCTCAACGTTAAGCGGACGGCCCATAAATTCCTGCCGGTGCAAGGCAACGATCGCGGCTTTTGCTTCTTCATCATCAGGCATCTCCAGGAACCCGAATCCTCTTGAGCTCTTGCCTTTCTTATCCATAACGATCGTCACGGAGGAAACCTTCCCAAAACCTTCAAAGAGCCTCCGCACGTCCTTCTCATCAGCTTCAAATGACAGATTCCCCACAAACATCTTCATGATAGTCTCCTTGGTTATCACCTATTATACCTTACTTAGAAAAAAATTAAAATTTATTATCCTTTTCAAAGGGTGTATAATTGGAGCGGAGGAGCAATGGAAAACCAAGACAGCTTTTCAAAACAGATAAAAGAATTGATCGGCAACCTGCAGTGCCCAAAGGAATTCAGGTGCTGCAAGCTGGCAAACGGAAAACTCTGTAAAGCGGAAGATATCGGCTGCGATACGTACATCAAGTGCCTGGAAGAAAAACCCCAGGAATGCAAGTTCGCGCTGCCTTTCGGCTATTCCTGGAACTGCAGCTGCCCGCTGCGCATCTACATCATGAAACAGCTGAAAAAATGATCCGGAGACTGCCATGCTACCTATAGGACAATTGATGATCGAACACCGGCTTATTGAACGGGTCATACGGCTCTGGGAAGGGCTTTTGGATACCGTTGAAGAGGGCAAGGCGGCAGACACCGAATTGCTCGCCTACGGCATAGATTTCATGCACACCTATGCCGACCGCTGCCATCACGGGAAAGAAGAGGACATACTTTTTCGTGACCTGAAGAAAAAGAACCTTTCTCCGGAACTCGCCCGCATCCTCCGGGAACTGGTCGATGAACATGTCATTTCAAGAAATACCGTCAAAGAGCTGAGCTGCGCGCGGGAACGATACATCGCCAAAGAGAAAAACGCGCTCAACGATATCCTGGCCGCGCTGAAGGTGATCGTTAACCTATACCCGGCGCACATACAAAAAGAGGACAAGCGCTTTTTTATCCCCTGCATGGAATATTTCACCTCCCCGGAGAAAGAAGCAATGATCCGGGAGTTCGAAGCGTTTGACCGTAACCTGATCCACGAAAAATATAAATCCCTGGTAAAAGGAATGGAATCCGCCAAAGGAGTGAAGCCGCAAAAATGAATACCGAGCTTACCATACGCATCTGCGGAGAGGCAGGACAGGGGATGCAGACGGTCGGAGAGACCCTCTGCTCACTCTACCAGCAGGCAGGTCTCAACATCTTCGCAAACCAGGATTACATGTCGCGCGTGCGCGGAGGGAATAATTTCTTCCAGCTCAGGATAGCCGGAGAGCCTTTATATACGCCGCGCGCAAAGGCCGACATACTGGTCGCCCTGGATGCGGCAAGCATCGGTTTGCACGCGCCGGCGCTCAATGAAGGCGGGATAATTATCCTGGATAAAAAGAAAACCGGCATTACCCAAGAAAATAAAAGCTTCTGCGATGTGCCTCTGTCCGATATCGCGATAAAAACAGGAGGCAAGGAGATATTCTTAAACGCGGTTGCCTGCGGCGCGGTATCGGCGCTCAGCGCAATGGAATTCGAAAGCCTCGCAAAGGTCCTGCGCAAGGTATTCAGCGGCAAGCCCGAGGAGATCATCAACAAAAACCTGGACGCTGCAAAAGCAGGATACGACTTTATAAATTCAAGCCCCCGAAAAAATACCTTTTCCCTGAAGAAGGGGAGCCATGCAGGGGCCATGGTCATGAACGGCAACCAGGCGATCGCCCTGGGCGCGATCAGGGCAGGATGCAAATTTTACACCGCCTACCCCATGACCCCGTCCACCAGCATCATGGATACCATCGCCCATTATGCGGAACAGTTCCATATCATAGTCGAGCAGGCAGAGGATGAAGTCGCGGCAATCAATATGGCGCTGGGCGCATCGTTTGCAGGCGTGCGCGCAATGACCGGCACCTCCGGAGGAGGTTTCGCGCTCATGGTTGAGGGGGTAAGCCTTGCCGGCATGACCGAAACACCGGTAGTGGTCGCGCTTTCCCAGCGGCCCGGGCCTGCAACCGGATTTCCCACCCGCACGGAACAAGCAGACCTGAATTTTCTACTGCATGCCGGCCACGGAGAATTCGCGCGGGCAGTCTTTTCGCCCGGCACCGCCGAAGAAGCATTTTATCTGACGGTAAAGGCATTTAACCTTGCCGAGCGCTATCAGATACCCGTCTTCATCATGACCGACCAGCACCTGGCTGACTCCTCCCGTGATATCGATGCCTTTGATACCGGTAACGCCCGGGTGAAACGCTTTATCATATCAAAAGAGGAGTCTAAAAAAATATCCGGCTACAAAAGATACGCCTTGACGGACTCAGGGGTTTCTCCGCGGGCCCTGCCTTCATGGATCGAGGATGTAATTTATGTGGATAGCGACGAGCATACCGAAGAAGGGCATATCACGGAAGACGCGGATGTGCGCGTGTCTATGGTAGAAAAACGGCTTTACAAAAAATACGCGGGCCTCAAAACCGAAATTGAGAAACCTGTTTCCCATAATACGGAAGGCGCAAAAGCGATCCTCATCGGTTTCGGCTCTACCTACGGCGCGATAAAAGAAACGGCTGAGAAGTTAGGAACAGACTGTATCCATTTACCGCAAATCTGGCCTTTCCCCACAGAAGAGCTTACCGCGCTGCTGGCAAAAGCAAAAAAGACGATCAGCGTAGAAAACAATGCCGGAGCGCAACTGGCAGGATTGATCAGGAGGGAAACCGGCATCAAAACAGATGCCTCTATCCTGAAATTCGACGGCAGGCCTTTTGATGCGGATTATTTGATCGATCGCGTAAGGAAAGAACTCTAACTATGGCAAACCCGCAGGATTTCAACAGCACAGACCCGATTGCCTGGTGCCCCGGCTGTGGGGATTTCGGGATCCTCAACGCCGTAAAAAAGGCCTTGGCCGCATGGGGTAAAGCACCTAAGGATATTGTCCTTGTTTCGGGGATAGGCCAGGCGGCGAAATTGCCGCATTATATCAAGGGCAATTGCTTTAACGGCCTGCACGGCAGGGCGCTGCCCGCGGCAAGCGCGATCAAGATCGCCAACCGTAACCTGACGGTGCTGGTGACCACGGGAGACGGAGATTGTTACGGAGAAGGGGGGAACCACTTCCTGCACAACATACGCAGGAATACGGATATCACGGTCATCGTCCATAATAACCAGATCTACGGCCTGACCAAAGGCCAGGCTTCGCCCACCACGGACCCGGGGCATGCTACCAAAATCCAGTCTAAAGGCGTGATCCTAAACGCCTTTCAACCCCTTGAGGCGGCGATCGCGCTGGGCGCAGGCTTTGTCGCACGCGGGTTTTCCGCTGATTCAAGCCATCTGGCGGGATTGATCACTGAGGGTATGAAACACAAAGGCTTTTCCCTGATAGACGTTTTGCAGCCCTGCGTTACCTTCAATAAAGTCAACACCTATGATTGGTACACAAAAAGGATCTATAAGCTTGACGAAAAATACGACCCTGTAAATAAAACAGCGGCCCTGGAGAAAGCCGCAGAGTGGCCGGATAAGATCCCCATCGGCATAATCTATAGAAGCGAAACAAAGGATTACGGAGAAAAAAGCGGCCTGGATTCAATGGAACCCCTCGTCGAGCAGCCGATCGACGATATAGACATAAACCCCATCCTGAAAGATTTTTCCTGATTTTTCTTGACAGGCACATCTTAGTAGGGTATACTCATAATGAAAACCATTTTCATTAAATAGCATTTTAGGGAAGGGTTGATTCGATGCCAAAAGGCAATTGCAGAGGCAACGGTTGGTGGCACGGAAAGCTCAGAGGATGCGGATACCGCCTGACCATGGGCAGGGAAGCAATCCTGGATGTCCTTTCAAAAGCAGAAGGACATTTAAGCGCAGAAGACATCTACATGAAGGTACATCCGGGGTACCCGCACATCGGGCTTACCTCTATTTACAGGACCCTGGACGTATTATCCGGCCTTGGCATGGTGTATAAGCTTGATTTTGGCGACGGACGCGCTCGGTATGAGTTCGCCGAAGGGCCGAAAGGGGCGCATCATCACCACCATCTGGTATGTACCGGCTGCAACAAAGTGGTCGATTATACCGATTTTATCGATGAAGAAGTCGAACTTCTCAGGGAAACCGAAAAGGGGCTTTCAAAAAAATACGGTTTCAAGATCGCAAACCACATAATCCAATTCTACGGCTTATGCGAGGCGTGCGCCAAAAAAAAATAGGCGTATATTTTTTTACCTTAAATTGAAAATGATTTTCATTAACAAAAGGGGGTGATTAAGATGCCAGGTTTCGACGGAACAGGCCCGATGGGGCAGGGGCCGATGACAGGCGGAGGAAGAGGGTATTGCGCAATGCCTATAAGCGCAGAAGGCGCCGGCTTTGCCACAAGAGGTTTTTGCGGAAGAGGCAGGGGAAGGGGTTTCAGGAATTGCTTCCGGGCAACGGGGTTACCCGGATGGGCGCGCGCCCAGCGGGGCATGCAGGCATTTGGCAGGCCGACGCAGGAGCCGAATACCGGAGAACAGCCGAAAGCGTAACAAGGGCGGTACCATAACCAGAGAGGCAGGAAGGCATGAAAGTAGGGGTTGTCTTGCAGGATGAAAACGGGATACACGGAGATGTCTGCGCGCATTTCGGGCAGTGCAGGTATTTTTTCCTGGCGGATATCGATAAAGACAAGAAGAAGATCGTCGGCACGCGCATCGTCCCGAATACCGCGCAACACGGAGGAGGCGGCTGTATTGCGGTCGACGAAATACTTAAATACCAGGTGACCCACGTGATCGCCGGCGGGATGGGGATGGGCGCGCAGCAGAAATTCGCCCAGGCGGGTGTACAGGTATTCGGCTATGCCGGAAGCGTAAAAGACGCGC
>JAQTNB010000004.1 GCA_028714055.1 Candidatus Omnitrophota bacterium | reverse complement strand
CCCTGTCTATGACCCCGGTAATGGCGCGATACTTGGTGTCTTGGGGCTCGACGTGGAAGCAAACAAATGGCAGCAGCTGATCTCCCGGGCACGGGTCTGGCCGATCGCGATAACTGCCCTCGTAACGGTGATCATGCTTGTTTTTGGCGCCTATATGCGGCGGCAGCAACGCTGGATATTGGAAACGCAGCGCCGCATACGCTTACAGGATACGCTCTTATACCTGGTTAAGGCCGATATGTTCCTTTTTGACCGGGCGCTGGAAGAGATCACCAGGGTAGTCGCGATGACCGTTGAGGTCGAACGGGTAGGCGTGTGGCGGTTTGACCGGCAGACCGGAGAAGCCGTGTGCGAGAAGGTTTATACCAAGAGTACCAGGCGTTATGATTCCGGCGAGCGGATGCCGGTTTCAGCCTGCCCCCGGTATTTTCAGGCTATGCAGGGCGAGCGCGTGATCGATGCGGGCGATGCGCGTTCTGACCCGCGTACCCGGGAATTCGCCGATACCTACCTTAAACCGCACGGCATATTCTCGTTGCTTGATGTTTCGGTGTGGAGCCACGGCAAGGTCACCGGTATAGTCTGCCTCGAGCATGCCGGTTACTACAGGAAGTGGAGGCCGGAAGAGGTAAGCTTTGCGGTTTCCATCGCGGAGATGCTTTCCTCGCTTATCGAAAGCCAGGAGCGCAGGCGCGCGGAAGAAGAGCTTCAGAACGCCTATGAGAAACTCAAGCTTACCCAGTCGCAGCTTATACAAAGCTCCAAGATGGCCGCGATAGGCCAGCTTGCCAGCGGCGTGGCGCACGAGATCAATAACCCTTTGACAGGCGTGTTGAACAACGTGCAGCTTATTATGATGCAGCTGCACGGTAACCAGCCCCCCAAGGCCGATGAGTTCGCCGAGATCATGAAAGCCGTCGAAGATTCGGCTTTGCGCTGTAAAAAGATCACCAAGGCATTGCTTGATTTTGCCCGCGCCTCCGGCGGTAGTTTTGAAAATATCCGGCTCAACGACATCATGGAACAGGCGGTGACGATCATCGGCCAGGAACTCAAGCTTAAGAATATCACGCTGAACAAAGACCTCATGCCCGGCCTTCCCGTTGTGCGGGGAGACCCGCAGCTTCTTCAACAGGTCATTTTTGACTTGGTCGTGAATGCCAAATGGGCGGTTGAGAAAAAAGGAGGAGGCGACGGCGGTTTCATTACCCTCGGGACCGGTTATGACTCTTCCGCGCAAAGCGTGAATATTACCATCTCTGATAACGGCGTCGGCATCCCCCAGGAGAACCTGCAGAAGATATACGACCCCTTCTTTACTACCAAAGCGGTAGGCGAAGGCACGGGGCTGGGCCTCTCTATATGCTACAATATCATCAAAGAGCATAACGGCCGCATAGCCGTCAGCAGCAAAGCAGGGGAGGGGACGACGTTTACCATCTCCCTGCCCGCGCTCACCCTTCTTTAATCCTTTGTCAACCTTCCGCCTTTCTTGTATAATGGGGTCGCTCATATAATCATATTCGGGAGGATACCATGTTCATAAAGAACCTGAAAGATTGCAGCGAATTCATTTCCGCGGACGGCGCGGCCCTGCGTGAACTGGCAAACGCGCGCACGCAGAATTTCCAGTTTACCTACAGCCTTGCCCACGCGGTAGTAAAGCCGGGCACAAAGACCAAACTGCATGAGCTGAGGACTTCGGAGGTCTATTACATCATGGAAGGCAAAGGCAAAATGCACATTAACGATGAAGCCGCCGACGTGGGGCCGGGGTGCATGGTCAATATCCCCCCTCAGGCAAAACAGTGCATTGAAAATACCGGGGATACGGACCTGGTGTTTTTATGCATAGTCGAGCCTGCGTGGAAAGCAGAGGATGAAAAGGTTTTGGAATAAGCATGGGCCTGATGAACGGAGCACAGATACTTGTTGAGGCATTGAAGCGCCAGGGGGTAGAAGTGGTCTTCGGCTACCCCGGGGCCGCGGTCTTGCCTCTTTTTGACCTTTTATACGACGGGGATATCCGCTTTATCCTGACACGCCATGAGCAGGGAGCGGCGCACGCGGCAGACGGCTATGCCCGCGCAACCGGAAAGGTCGGTGTATGCCTTGCGACTTCCGGGCCGGGCGCCACCAACCTTGTCACCGGCCTGGCAACCGCCTACATGGATTCTATCCCCATGGTTGCGATCACAGGACAAGTCAAGACCTTCCTAATCGGTAACGACGCCTTCCAGGAAGCCGATGTTACGGGTATCACGCGCTCCATTACAAAGCATAACTTTTTAGTCAAGGATGTCAAAGGCCTGGCTTTGGCCGTGCGCGAGGCATTTTACATCGCCTCAACAGGCAGGCCTGGGCCGGTGCTGATCGATCTGCCGGTTGACGTTCAGCAGAAAGAAACTGAATTTATCTGGCCGCAAGATATCGTCCTTCGCAGCTATAAGCCGACGCTCACGGGGCACCCGGGGCAGGTGAAAAAAGCTGCCAAGCTCATCGCGCAGTCCCGCAAACCCCTCCTGTATACCGGAGGGGGCGTTATATCCGCGGGAGCCCACCAAGAATTAAAAAAACTCGCGGAGTCGATCCCTGCGCCCGTCGTGACAACGCTTATGGCCCTGGGCGCTTTTCCCCAGGAACACAAGCTTTCCCTCGGCATGCTCGGCATGCACGGCACTGCCTATGCAAACCACGCGATCATGGAGGCAGACCTGATCATCGCGGTGGGAGCGCGTTTTGACGACCGCGTCACCGGACGGCTCGATGTCTTTGCCCCGCATGCCAAGATCATCCACATCGACATCGACCCTGCCTCGATCAGCAAGAACGTTGTGGTGGATGTCCCGATCGTAGGGGATGCCAAGCATATCTTAGGCGAGATCCTTGAGCAGCTCAAAAAACTTCCCGATACCGCTCCTTGGCTTAAAGAGGTGGAGGCCTTAAAGAAGAAATACCCCTTAAAGTACCGCCAAGACGGGAAGCTCAAGCCCCAGTACGTCATTGAGCAGATCTACGAAGCGACCAAAGGTGAAGCCATCATCGCAACCGAGGTCGGCCAGAACCAGATGTGGTCATGCCACTGGTATAAATACTCACACCCCCGTACCTTCATCTCATCCGGAGGCCTGGGCACCATGGGCTTTGGCTTCCCGGCTGCCATGGGGGCAAAGGTGGGCTGCCCTGATAAACACGTCATTGACATTGCAGGCGATGGTTCAATTCAGATGAACATCCAGGAGCTGGCTACCTGTGTAGCCAATAAGATCAATGTCAAGGTCGCTATCCTGAATAACGGCTACCTCGGCATGGTCAGGCAGTGGCAGGAGCTCTTCTACCACAAGCGCTACTCCCACACCTGTATCAGCGGCCCGGACTTTGTCAAGCTTGCCGAAAGCTTCGGTGCCCTGGGTATCCGTGTCACCAAGACAGAAGAGGTGCGCCCTGCGGTTGAAAAGGCCCTTGCCGCCGACAATACGGTCTTCATGGACTTCCATGTGGACCCCGAAGAGAACGTCTTCCCGATGGTCCCGGCAGGAGAGGCGATCAACCGGATGCTTGCTTAAAGGCCGGCAGTACGCGATGGAAACAGCCGTCGCTTTATGGTAGAATGACCAGTATGCGGTTCGATAAATTCTTGAGCGCCTATCTTATCCTGACGGTATTTGTGTGCGGCGCGGCGGTCATGCTCGTGGAGATCGTAGCCGCGCGGGTGATCGCTCCGTATTTCGGCTCAAGCATCTTTGTCTGGACCGCCGTCATCTCGGTGACCCTGCTTTCCCTTGCCCTGGGTTACTTTTTCGGGGGCAAGCTTGCCGACCGCACCTCCACTCCCGCCACTCTCTATACGGTCGTAGGTTTTTCCGCGGCATATCTTTTCCTGGCCATATTCACCAAGAAATTCCTGCTTCTTTCCTGCATGCGCATGGATTTACGCCTGGGCGCTTTGGCCTCCAGCGCGGCGCTCTTTGCCCTGCCGCTTTTCATGCTGGGAATGGTCAGCCCCCTTTCGGTGAAGCTTTATGCCCGGCGCCTGGAGAAAATCGGTTCGGGAGTAGGTGTTTTGTATTTCTTCTCGACCGCCGGCTCGTTTTTAGGCACACTCCTGGCGGGGTTTGTGCTCATACCGCGTTTCGGCTCGACGCGCATCATGCTCTTTACGGCGGACGCGCTTATCGCGCTGTCTCTGGTGTACCTGGTGTTTTTGAGCCGCCGGTATCAGGCCCTGCTCATGCTTTGCCTGCTTCCGCTTCATCCCCTGGCCCTGCGTATGGAGGGCCTGCGCTCCGCCGTCATCGGGCAGAATTACTGGAAGCAGGTTTACCGCTCCGAAAGTTTTTATACCGATATCAAGGTCATTGAAGTGAACCACGCCGCCAGGTTCCTGGTCACTGACGGGACGAACCAGGGCGGCCTGGATATCCTGACCGGGAATTCGCAGGCCACGTATTCCTATGCCATTGACGCCCTTTCCCGGATGGGGGCGCCCGAAGCGAAAAAAGCGCTGGTTATCGGCCTGGGGTCGGGCGTTATACCTCATGTGTTTTCCCACCGGGGGCTCTTTGTGGACGTCGTGGAGATCGATCCCCGCATCGCGGACATCTACGAGAGGTTCTTTTCCGCCTATGAGAAAAAAGGGCAGGTCAGCATTACGGTGGAGGACGGAAGGCGCTTCCTTAAGGGCAAGCCCGCGGAATACGACATCGTCATTTTGGATGTGTTTGTCGGCGATAACTCTCCCTGGCACCTGCTGACCGTAGAGGCATTCCTTGAGATAGAAGCGGTGCTCACCAAGAACGGATGCCTGGTCATAAACTTCGTCGGCATGCCCGGCGACCCTGCCGGCGCGCGCATCATATCCTGCATCCATAAGACCCTGGCGCGCGTATTTACGCACGCGATAGCCTTCAATACTACCCGTTCCGTCGTTGACCCCGCGCGCAATATCCTGTACCTGGCAACGCTCGCTGAGCCGGTACTTTTGCCTCCGCAGGACCTGTATATCCCGTACCTGCCGATCAAAGAAGAGGTTGACGGGATACTTTCCGATTACTTGCTTGAGCCCAAAGAAGGCGCGTTTCTGCTGACCGACGAGTATAATCCGGTGGATTTTTACAATGCCAAGGCAAAAGAAGCCTGGCGCCGCACGATCATGCGGGGCCCGGCGGGCGATATGGTCATTGAGTGAAGCCCCCGGACTTAAGCCCGGGGATTTCTGCGAAGGATTAAACGGAAGGGAGGTGAAGCACGATGAGGTTCCTCATGCTGGGTAAGTATTCTCTCGGTTCTTTGAAAGGCATGTCTTCGGGCCGCACCAAAAGAGCGGTCGCGCTGATCAAAAAGAACGGCGGGAAAGTGGTCTCCATGTACGCGCTTCTGGGCAGATATGACCTGGTGTTGATCGTAGAGTTTGCGGGGGTTGCCGAGGCAATGCGCGCGTCGGTGGCGCTTGTCAAGATGACCCAGATCTCCTTTACGACGTTCCCTGCGTTGGCTATCGAGGTCTTCGACCGGATGATGCGTTAGTTCTAAAGACTTCTATGTTTGATAAGTTCCTTTCCTGGTTTACGAGGCTCATGGGAGCCTGGGTGCTTTGCGCGGTCGGCGCGGGGTACCTGTGGCCGCAAAGCCTTACGGTTTTCAAGGATCATACCGAATGGCTCTTCGCGGCCACGATGTTCGGGATCGGTGCGGTATTGACCGTCAAGGATTTTGAGCCGGTCTTCAGGAAGCCGCACCTGGTGTTGTTGGGGACCCTGGCGCAGTTTGCGATCATGCCTGCGCTGGGGTTTTTTATCGGAAAGTTTTTGCGCCTGCCGCCTGAACTTGCCCTTGGCGTGATCCTTGTCGGCACCGTCCCCGGTGCCATGGCCTCCAACGTCATCTCGTATCTTGCCCGCGCGGACGTCGCCTATTCCATCGCGCTTACCAGCACTTCAACGTTTTTATCCCCGGTCCTTACCCCCGCGTTGACCTATTTTTTCGGCCGCACGCTTATTGAAATACCTTTCTGGCCGATGTTACTGAGCATCGTCAAAATGGTCATTGTGCCGCTGCTTTTAGGCATGGGGGCGCGCCACGTCTTTAAAGAGAAGGTAGAAAAGATCGCCCTCATATTTCCCGCCTTCTCTACGATTTTTATTGCTTTTATCTGCGGTCTTGTGGTAGCATTGAACAGGGATTATTTAAGCCGGATCACCTTGCTCATATTTGCCGCCGTTTTCCTGCATAACCTGCTTGGCCTGGTCCTCGGCTATGGAGCGGGAAAGCTCTACCGTTTTGACCAAAAACGCTGCCGGACGCTCGCGTTTGAAGTGGGTATGCAGAATGCGGGGCTGGGCGCGGTCCTTTCGTTGAAGCATTTCTCGCCGCAGGCAGCGATACCGAACGCGCTTTTTGCCACCTGGTGCATTGTAACCGCTTCTCTCCTGGCAGAGGCCTGGAGCAGAAGGAGAAAGTGATAGAGGAAGATGCCTAAGACTAAAAAGAAAGACGACCTTGATTTTGAGATTACCTTCTTCGAGCGCCTGCTTGAACACAAGCCCACGTTCGTCCAGGCGCTTGTGGCCCTCGGGGACGCCTATACGCGCAAAGGGATGTATGAAAAAGGCCTTGAGATCGACAAGCGGCTGGTCGAGCTTAAGCCTAAAGACGAAATAGCCTACTATAATCTTGCCTGCGATTATTCGCTTCTTGAGCAGGCAGAGCAAGCGCTTGCCGCCCTGGCAGAGGCCCTGAAGCTTGGATACCGGGAATTTTCCTTCATGGAAAAAGACCCGGACCTGGCATATGTCAGGAAAGACGCGCGTTATCGCCAGCTTATTTCCCGCTACAAAAAGCCCCGGTTATGAAAACAGTTGCGCTCCTGACGGATTTCGGGACCAGCGACAGCTTTGCCGGCGTGATGAAAGCCGTGATGCTGGGCATCAACCCGCGGCTCCATTGCCTTGACATTACCCACGAAGTCAAACCGCAGGATATATTTTCCGCGGCGATCCTGCTTGCCGGCTCGTATGCCTATTTTCCGAAAGGCACGGTTTTTCTGGTCGTCGTTGACCCGGGCGTGGGCACATCGCGCCTGCCCATCGCGATACAAACGCGCAATTATTTCTTCGTCGGCCCGGATAACGGGGTTTTAAGCCTCGCGGCCTACGATGACGGGGTCAAAAAAATAGTCCGCCTGGAGAACAGGAAATATTTCCTTAAAAACATCTCTCAGACCTTCCACGGCAGGGATATCTTTGCGCCGGTAGCGGCGCGCCTTTCAAGGGGCATTCCCTTTCGGTCCCTGGGCAGGGAGGTCCGCGCTATCACGAGGCTCCGTTTACCCGCACTTGTGCGCCAGCGCCGCGCGCTCAAAGGCGAAGTCATCTATATCGACCGTTTCGGCAACCTCGTTACCAATATCGACCAGGAATCATTCAGAAGCTTTATCGGCAGCAGGAGATTTTCCATCCGCGTCAGGAACAAGACCATCCGTTACGTCGCAACCTCCTATCAGGCAGTCAGGCCCGGAGTGTTATTGGCCATATTCGGCAGCTTCGGATTTCTAGAGATTGCAGTGAGCGAAGGAGATGCCTCCCGGAAACTGGGCGCCAGGAAAGGCGCGGCAGTTTCGATCGTTCTGGCCTAAAGGCCGTAAGCCTCGCCCTCAAACAAAGCTAAGAAAGAGCCATGGTAAAGACAAAGATCATCTGCACGATCGGCCCGGCAAGCACCAGTAAGCGTGTTTTACGCAAGATGATGCTGGCGGGGATGGATGTGGCGCGGCTTAACTTTTCCCATGGGAGCCATGCCGAACATGAAGAGCGTATCGGGCTCATCAGGGGCCTGAACGCGCAATACCGCAGGCATATCAGGGTCCTCGCGGACCTTGAAGGTTACCGCATACGGGTGGGCAGGCTTCCGGGTAAGGTAATGGAGCTTAAAAAACGCCAGCAGGTGCTTTTGACTAACCAGGAGAAAGCGGCCGCGCAAAACTCTATTCCGTTTGATTACGAAGGCCCGCTTTCCGATATCAAGGCCGGGAGCCTGGTATATATTGACGACGGAAACATCTCGCTTCTCGTCAAAGGACGAGCCGGCGCGTATCTAAAGGCCCAGGTAGTCGTGCCGGGAGTGCTCAAGGAGCGCAAAGGCATCAATATTCCGGACGTGCGGCTGCGCTTTAAGGGGCTCACGCATAAAGACCGGCTGGACTCGGAATTTGCCATACAGAAAAAAGCGGATTACATCGCGCAGTCGTTTGTGCGCGATAAAGAAGATATCCTCGCCCTTAAAAGGTTCATCGGCAAAAGGGCCCCTGCCTGCCGGATCATCGCCAAGATAGAAAACAGGGAGGGGATCAGGAATATCGACGGGATACTGGACGTTTCAGACGGGGTCATGATCGCGCGGGGCGATATGGGGGTGTGCCTGCCGGTGTATGAGATACCGGTCATCCAGAAACAGATCATCAAAAAATGCAACCAGCGCAAAAAGATCGTGATCACCGCTACGCAGATGCTTGAAAGCATGACTGAAAACCCCCGGCCTACGCGCGCGGAAGTGACCGACGTTGCCAATGCCATGCTTGACGGGTCTGACTTCCTGATGCTTTCCGCCGAGACTGCGGCAGGAAAGTTCCCGGCTGAATCGGTCCGGATGATGAACCAGATCGTAAAGTTCACCGAAGAATTCGCCAAAAGGAAACAGAAAGCTTAGATGAAAAAGCCCGCGTTTTATAAGCTCTTGATAGTTTTGGCGCTATGCCTGGCGGTATTCTCGGTGGTTTTCGTAAAACAGCTTGTGCTGGGCCTGGTAAAAAAGCAGCTAAGCGCGGTGTGCCCCGGCAGCAGCGTTGTAATCGCCGGCCTTAAGCTCAGGCCGTTTACAGAAGTTGTGTTTTCCGGTATTGAACTTAGCAAAAAAGGGGTTTACCGGATAACCTGCAAAGAAGCCGGCGTAAACTGGAGCCCTGTTTTGCTTCTGCGGGGTAAGATTAAAATGGTTGCCCTGCGTAATACCGAGGTCCTGGTAAGCCTCGGGGATAAAAGTATCCTCTCGCTTAAAGATAGCTTTCGCCTTCCGGCGGGCCCTAAGGCAGGGTTTGCGCTTGCATCAGTTTCGCTTGAAAACATGAAGCTTGATATCGGCGCCTCTGACTTAGTGCTCCGGGGAGAATTTTCCGCCAAGGCCGGCCTGGGAACAACGTTGTCCGGCGCATTGAATCTTAGGGCCGGGGAGATCGAGGCTTCGGGCTTTAAAGTAAAGAACGTCCTGCTTGAAATAAAAGAAAACGCGCCCGGCGCATTGTTTATTGAAGAAGCAGGTTACAATAAGGCAAAAATAAGGGCTTTAAAGAGCCCGGTCGCCTTTGAAGATAACGCGCTTGCTTTTGACGATATAAGCGCTGATTTTCTGGGAGGTAATGTCCGGGGAAAAGCCCGTTTTTCCTTTGACGCGGAGCCCCGCTATGACGCCGAGGTAAAATTCAGCTCCCTGGATACCGCGGTGCTTGCCTATGATTTTGAGCTCAATGAGAAAGTTGAGCTTACGGGTAAGATGAGCGGTACCTTAAAGGCGCAGGGGACGTTCAAAGAGATATCGCTTTTGAGCGGCAGCTTTTCCGCTGATGCTCCCGGCGGGGTATTGACGCTTAAGGATACGAGTTATCTTCAGGGGGTCGCTGATGCTTCGCAGCAGCCCCTTGATATAGTGATAGAAAGCTTCAGGAATTACCGTTATAATACCGGGATAGCGCAGGTATCCCTGGAGGAGAAGGCTGTGAAACTGGAAGCTCATCTTGCGGGGGAGGCGGGGAAGCGCTCCTGGACCGTTGTATTGCATGATTTTCAATCGCATAAGGAGGGATTATGAAGAAGCTGCTGGTTTTTCTGGTTTCGCTGATAGTGGTTTTCGGGTGCGCGCGCGTCAGCGTGCAGGCCCCGAAAGAGCCGATCAAGGTGGATATCTCCATGCGTTTGGATATCTATCAGCATGTGCAGAAAGATATTGACGCCATTGAAGGGATTGTTTCCGGAGGCAAGACAGAAGCGCAAAGCACCGAAGGCGGGCAGAGCCTGCTTTTCTCAGTCGTATCATGCGCCTATGCCGAAGACGCGGGCTTAAGCCCGGAAGTGGAACAGGCGGCATTAAGGCGGAAAGCCAGGGCGCAGGAGCTCAGCCGCGGGCAGGCGCAAGGGCTTATCGGAGAGAGCAAGCTTGGCCTTGTTGAACTGCGGGGCAGCGATGCGTCAGGTTCTTTTGCGCCGCTGGTGCAGGCGGAGAATGAAGACCGCCTGGCCATCTACCGGGCTCTTGCCGCGAAAAACAACGCCTCCCTTGAGTCCATACAGAAGGTTTACGCCCAGCGCCTGCAAAAGGATGCCCCCGCGGGGACACCGATAGAAGAGCTTCAGGCAGACGGGACGTATCAGTGGAAAAACAAGTGATTTTGTGGTAGAATCCTTTCATAGAGCGATATAATTTTCTTTTCTGCCAAAGGAGGGATAGGTGGGGAGAAGGTTCGCGGGTATTTTAGCTGGCATCCTGTTTTTTTCTTTTGCTGCGCCGGCCTTTGCCGCCTGGCAGAAGCCGGAGTTTAAGGTAACGCAAGAATACCGCTATGATATGCGCCATGAGGGCCATGAGCTTTATATCAGCAGGTTTGCCTGCGGGTTCAATTACGGAGAAAAAGACGGCAGGCGCGTCAGCATCATCCCGTTTTTTGAATTGCGCCGCAACGTGGACAGGTCTTTTACCGAGCGCAAAGAATTAGGGATCGAGGCAGGGGTGCATCTGACGCCGTGGTTTTATGCCGCGGAGAGTTTCCAGGCGACCTGGCTCAAAGAGGATTACGGGGTAAACTATTCACATACCAAAAAACGCGATGCCGCCGAGGCGGAAACCCGGCTGGTTGCGATGCATAAGCTTTTTTCTGTTAAGGATATTGAGATCAAGGGTTTTATCCTTGATGAACTGACCTATGATTTTGATATCGGAGCTGCTACCCGCAACGAATTCGCGTTCGGGGTCCTTGTTCCCCTGCACAAAAACATCGAAACAAAATTGAACTGGAGGCATATCGACCGTATCCATGATTTTGACTCCGACGTCATGGAAGCCGCGGTAACGGTCGTTTTCTAATGTAATGTCTTACGTCGTATTCGCGTTAAAGTGGCGGCCGCAGGATTTCACCTCTATTGTCGGCCAGGAACACATCGTCACCACCCTCAAGAACGCCCTTCAGAAGAACAGGCTCGCCCACGCCTATCTTTTCGCGGGCCCCCGCGGAGTAGGGAAGACCTCTACTGCCCGCATCCTTGCCAAGGCGATCAACTGCGTTCAGGGGCCGACCGCCGAACCGTGCGGAAAGTGCCCTTCCTGCCTTGAGATCACCCAGGGTAACAGCCTTGACGTTATAGAGATCGACGGCGCTTCCAACCGCGGGATTGATGAGATACGCACCCTGCGGGAAAGTGTTAAGTTCGCGCCTGTCCGAAGCCGCTATAAAGTCTACATCATTGACGAAGTCCACCAGATCACCCCCGACGGTTTTAACGCCCTGCTGAAGACCCTGGAAGAGCCCCCGGACTTCGTTAAGTTCATCTTTGCCACCACCCAGGCGAATAAAGTGATGCCGACGATAATCTCGCGCTGCCAGCGGCTTGATTTCCGCAGGCTCTCGGCCTTGGAGATCGTCGGGCAGCTTGAGAAGATCGTCGCCGCTGAGCAGGTGGAGGTGGATAAAGAAGCGCTCATCGCCATTGCCAAGGCAAGCGACGGAGCGCTGCGCGACGCCGAATCAATCCTTGATGAGCTGGTCTCTTTTGCCAAGGGGAAGGTGAGCCTGGCATCGGTTGTTTCGGTGCTGGGGCTGGTTGAGCAGGAGATGCTCTTTGCCATTACCGATAAGATTGTTTCCCACGATGCGCGCGGCGCCCTTGAGATCCTGGACGGCATTATCAACCAGGGAAAAGATACCGGGATCTTCCTGAATAACCTGATCGAGCATTTCCGTAACCTGATGGTCGCCAAGGTCTCGCATGGGGACGCCCGGCTGATCGACCTGCCGGAAGAGGTTTGTAAGCAGATACTGAAACAGGCAGACCTGTTCACCATGGAAGAGATCTTTAGCGCTTTTAATATCCTGATGAACGCGCAGGAGATCGCCAAGAGGCTTGATTCCGTGCGTATCCCGCTGGAAGTGACGTTGGTGAAGCTGGCGCATGACAAAAAAGGGGAAGCTTCTCAGCCGAAGCATCATGTCAAACATGAACATACCCCTCATGAGGCTCCTCCCGCGCCGAAAGAGGCCCCCGCGGTAAAGCCTCCCGTCTATCGGGAGAAAAGCGTTACCTTGCCTGAACCAAAACAGGAAGAGGAAAAAGAGGGGCCTGAGGCATCTGCCCAGATCTCCCTTGAAGGGGTAAAAGCGTCATGGCAGGGGATCGTCGAGACCCTGAGCAAGGCAAAGATCTCCGCCGGGACGTACCTGAATGAAGGAGTGCCGGTAAAGATAGACCGCAGCGTCCTGACGGTCTCCTTCCCGATGAACCTTTCGTTGCACAAAGAAGCGTTGGAGCGCAAAGAGAACCGCGCCCTGGTGGAGCAGGTAATAGAACAGGTGCTTAAAACAGGCTTACGCGTGAATTTTATCCTTTCTAAGGTTGAGGCGCCTGCTCCGGACACCACCGCAAGCCCCTTTATCAAATCCGTCCTTGAATCTTTTGGCGGAAGGGTGATCGCCGAGGATTAATGTCAACATACACCGAGTCAATTGAGAAACTGATTGAGTCCTTAAGCCGGCTTCCCGGCATCGGCAGAAGGAGCGCTGAGCGTATCATAAACTATATCCTCGGTGCTTCATCCGATGAAGTGCGGGTGCTCGCCGAGTCTATCCAGAAGGTCAAGGAGAACGTGCACTTTTGCCGCATATGCAATAATTTAAGCGAGCAGGAGGTGTGCAAGGTCTGTCAGGACTCCCGCAGGCATAAGGAAGTGGTCTGCGTGGTTGAAAAGCCCAGTGACGTGATCGCCATCGAAAAAGCCGGCAATTTTACCGGGGTATACCATGTCCTTATGGGCTCGATCTCCCCCCTGGAAGGGAAAGGCCCGCAGGACTTAAAGATTGACGGGCTTCTTTCGCGCATCAAGGAAAATAGCGTCAAAGAAGTGATCATCGCCACTGACGCCGACACCGAAGGCGAGACCACTGCCTTGTATTTACAGCATATCTTAAAGCCTCTGGGCGTTAAGGTCACCCGTATCGGCATGGGCATTCCCATGGGCTCTAATCTTGAATACGCCGACGCCACAACGCTTGCCAGGTCCCTTGAGGCGCGCAGGGAAATTTAGGTTGAATTCCCCTCGGGCTATACTATAATATTCCTGCATTATTGCTCTTTCAAAAACTCATTCCCCCGTAGCTCAGCTGGTAGAGCGAGTGGCTGTGCGAGGCCGCCAAAGGCGGCCGAGCAAGGAAGGAGGGTGATATTGGCTAAGCGCGATACACGCACGTATGCCGACCGTCGCCAGTATTTGATTGCCGCTGTCCGAGTAAGGCGTAAAAAAATAAGACAGATGGCAGTTGAATACAAAGGCAGCAGTTGTCAGAAGTGCGGATATAACAGATGTATCGAAGCCTTGGAGTTCCACCACTCTAATTCTTCAGGGAAAGACTTTAGCATCTCCGAGAAAGGTTATACAAGGAGTTGGGCTAAAGTTAAAGAGGAATTAGATAAGTGCATTCTGCTTTGTGCCAATTGTCACCGGGAAGTCCATGCTCAAGACGCAGCTTCTTCGGGAAACCGAAGATGAAACTGCAGGAGAATTGCTGGAAGCCCTAGCGTAATCGCGGGTAATCAGCAGCCGAGCCCCAAGAAATTGGGGAAGGTTCAGAGACTATGTACCTGCTGCCTAAAGCTGTTAGCCATGGCAAAGATATAGTCCAAGTCCGGAAGTAATTCCGGGGCGCTTGTAACCACCAGGTCCGAGGTTCGAGTCCTCGCGGGGGAGCCATTTTGGACGACCATGCGCAACAAGCGCTTGATCGTTAACATCAGCCCCGTTTCGGAGTAATTCCGGAACGGGGTTTTTGTTTTTTACGGCGGTTTTGTTGTGATCGCAGTCGTGGATATCGGCCTGCAGGGTTTGTTCAGGATCGCCCAAGTACATCCGCAGGTCAATTACGTCGCTATGGATCGTAATCTCTTTTATAAGGGCGAATATGAGGCTTTTCTGGGCATCCGCAGGGGCTTTGTCGAGGTATTCCAAGGCGAACTGCAGGGTTTCGTGGAGGTAATTGGCCGAGTTGGCCGTCATGTCATTAGCCGACTTCTGTGACCGCAGTTTGGTCAGTTTGTCCTCGAGCATTATTATTTGGTTATCTATTTCCGACATCTTTGTTTTATAAGCCGGGCCTTGTGTTACGGTGCCGGTCATGGCCAGATCCAGCAGGGTCTTGGCTTCATGCTGGCAATCGTTGAGTTTGGCTTCGGTTTCCGCGATCATGGTGTCGATGCGCCCGGCCATAAGCTGGGCTTCGCGCATGGCATCGCCGATGCCTTTGATGATGATATCCCTGTTCTGGGAGGCTTTCCGGAAGTATCCGATCAGGGCCCGGTCAAAGACCGGGGCAGGGATGCCCAGTTCGTTGCATCCGAGTTTTTGTTTCGACCTGCCGCAGATATAGTAATGAAACTTCTTTCCATCCCGCCCCTTGTTGGAGGCCGATATCAGGTGGCTTCCGCATTTCCCGCACTTGAGCAGTCCGCTCAATAAATAATTATATGTTTTTGGTCTTCTGCTGAATCCGTGGCCGGGCAGTTTGGCTTTGACGATTCTATTGGCCTTCTCCCAGATCGCGGGTTCGATCATCGCTTCGTGGTTTCCTTTGTGAAGTTCATTGGCGTAGAGGATGTACCCTTTATAAAAAGGGTTTTTGATCACGGATGACAATGTCTGTTTGCGCCAGACTTTGCCGCGGCAGGTTTTTACGCCTTGCCGCTCCAGCTCTTGGCCGATCTCCATGAGCGATTTGTTGTTGGCCGCCATTTCCCAGATGATCC
>JAQTNB010000003.1 GCA_028714055.1 Candidatus Omnitrophota bacterium | reverse complement strand
AAACCTCGAGTGCGGCACTTGCCACCACCAGCGCCAGCGGGTCTGCGTTGCCGACATCTTCTGCCGCGGCAATGCAGATGCGCCGCGCCACAAATCGCGGGTCTTCCCCCGCATAAAGCATTTTAGCCAGCCAGTAAACGGCTGCATCGGGGTCGGAGCCGCGCATGGATTTGATAAAAGCGGAGGCGACGTCATAATGCGCGTCTTCGTCCCGGTCGTACACCACGGCCTTTTTTTGTATGGATTCCTGGGCGACCTGCAGGGTAAATTCGACCGTCCCGTCTTTCGCGGGCGGGGTGGTCAAGGCCCCCAGCTCCAGGGCGCCCAGCGCCCTGCGCGCATCCCCTTCGCAGATTTTTGCCAAAAACGAAAGCGCATCCGCATGCGCCTTGATCTTCATACTCCCTAACCCGCGCTCTTTATCTTGCAGCGCCCGGGCCAGCAATGCCGCGATATCGTCGCTGCCGAGCGGCTGAAGCTCAAAGACCAGCGAGCGGGACAAAAGAGGGGAGATCAGATAAAAAAACGGGTTGTGCACGGTTGCCCCGATAAGCACGGGGTTCCCTTTTTCCACGTCGGGCATCAGGACATCCTGCTGCCCTTTGTTGAAGCGGTGTATCTCGTCGATAAAAAGCACGGTCTTAAGCCCGCTTGCCTGTTTCTTGTGCTTCGCCTGGAGGATCGCCTTGCGCAATTCTTCGACGTTGGACGTGGTGGCGTTAATCGCCTGGTAATGCGATTTGGTAGCCCGGGCGATGCATAAGGCAAGCGATGTTTTGCCGATCCCCGGCGGCCCGTATAAAATAAGGGAGCTCAGGCGCCCTGCCTCGACCGCCCTGCGCAGGAGTTTTCCGGGCCCGAGGATATGCCTTTGCCCGACGATCTCATCAAGACAGCGGGGGCGCATACGCGCAGCCAGCGGCGCGTCTTTTTGCTCTTCCGCAGCCTGTTCGAACAAATCCGTCTCTTGGGTCTTGTCTATTTTCATATGGATAAAAAAAATCCCCGCGCTGTGCCGTTGGAGTGATAGTCTGAACCGATGTGGTTACAGGTGGGTGCCTTCTTTCCGCAGCCAGAGGCGGCGGAAAAGTACGGGCGTCCCGTCACATAATTGTTGGTTCAATAATTATCAGAAGTCCAACGCGCACCGCAGGGATTTATATGCCCTTGTGCATTCCAAGTATAGCACATAGTACGGCCTTCTGCAAGGTCAGCGGATCCGCGCCTGAAATTCGCGCACCAGCGCCTCGGTAACGGCGCGGTGGACGGGGTTCACTTCCTCTTCCGTCAACGTGCGTTCCGCAGAACGGTAGCGGCAGGAAAAGGTTATATTCTTAAAACCGTTCTCGATCTGCTTTCCGGTATAAAAATCTATGATCTCCGCCTCTTCAAGAAGGCTCCCGCCGTGGCGCACGATCGCATCCTTCAGGGTCCCTGCCGGCACGGAATCTTTGACCGTAACGCTTACGTCGCGGTTCATCGCCGGATAGCGCGGGAGGGGGATAAAACGCCTGGAGACGCGGCGATGGCGCAGAAGCTCTGTAACGGCGAGTTCCGCGACAAAAACCCCGCGGTTTTTTATCTCGAACCTTTCCAGCAGCGCCGGCTCCAGGGTCCTGAGAGTCCCGAGGACCGCGGAACCCATCTGGAACAAGGCGATACTCTCCTGTTCATTCCACGCCAGCTTATACCCGGTAATCCCCAGCCGCGCAAACAGCGATTCTATGACGCCCTTCAGGTGAAGGAGGCCGGGCTTATCCTGGATACAGCCGCCGCTATGCCAGATCTTCTTCTCGCCGCAGAGGGCAATAGCCAGCGCATATTCTTCGCTGAGGCGAGCACCGCTGCGCGCATAGGTCTTGGCGATCTCAAAAATAGCGATACTTTCCTGTTTTTGGCGAAGGTTGTAGGCAACGCATCCCAGCAGGCTCGGGACCAGGGTTGGGCGCAAGACATCCTGCTCCTTATTCAGAGGGTTTTCCAGCTCCAGGACTTCCCCTTCTCCGCGCCATAACCCATCGAGGATACCGCGATTGACAATACTATGTGTGATCACTTCGTCCAGCCCCAGGCTTACCAGGATCTTTTTGATAGAACGCACCGGGTCGCTTATTCCCACCGCCGCCTCCTGGACAATAAAGCCGGGCAGGGTCGTCGGGATCTTTGTATAGCCGCTGATCCGGGCTATCTCTTCGATCAGATCCACGTCTTCCTTGACATCCGCACGATAAGAGGGGGGTGTTACCTTCAACCCTTTGCTTCCGATGGCCTTGACGCCGAACCCCAGGCTCGAGAGCATCGAGCGTGCCTGGCGCGGCGTGATATCCGTGCCCAGGACCCGGGAGGCTTTATCGACCGCCAGGGGGATGGACCGAGAGGCGCGCTTGAGCGAGCCGGAACGTTTTGCTTGCACCAATTTACCGCCGGCGATCTCGATGATCATCGCGGAGGCCCTCAATGATGCGGCATCGACCGAGGCCCAGTCAATACTGCGCTCAAACCGGTACGATGCTTCGCTTTGGATGCCCAGCAGTTGCCTGCCCCTGCGTACGATCAGCGGGTTGAATATCGCAGCCTCCAAGAGTACGGTGCCGGTGGCCGCGGTAACCTCGGTATCCTTGCCTCCCATGATGCCGGCAAGGGCAACCGGTTTCTTTTCGTCGGTTATTACCAGGACCCCGGGGCTTAAATTCCGCTCCTGCCCGTCGATGGTAACCAGTTTCTCCGCGGAGCGCGCCCTGCGCACGGCGACGCAAGGGCCCTGGAGCCTGTCGGCATCAAAGGCATGCAGGGGTTCGCCCATTTCAAACAAGACATAATTGGTAATGTCTACGATGTTATTGACGCTGCGGCAGCCGACCATCTCCAGCCGCTCTTTTAGCCAGGCGGGAGACGGCGCAACCTTGACCCCTTCGATAATGCGGGCGGTATATACCGGACAGTCGGTTTTATCCTCAATGCGGATAGCATATTCCGTATGCTGACGGGATTTTGCAAGGACCGGCGAGGCGTCCGGATGCCTTTTTAACCTTTTACCCGTGATGGCCGATACCTCCCTGGCAAGCCCGGCGATGCTAAGCCAATCGGGCCTGTTGGAAGTCACCTCGATCTCAAAAACAGAGTCACCCGAATTTTCAACCACTGCCTTTACTTCAATCCCGGCCATGGTAAGCTTCTCCGACAGGGCAGAGGGAGAAATCGCAATCTCGACAAAATCTTTCAGCCAGTTATAGGTTACCTTCATCCTAAAATTCCTTTAAGAAGCGCGCGTCATTCTCGAAAAAAAGCCTGATGTCGTTGATCCCGTAGCGCAGCATCGCAATCCGCTCAACACCCATACCGAAGGCAAAGCCCGTGTACCGGGAGGGGTCGTAGCCGACGTTCCTGAATACCTGCGGGTGGATCATCCCGGAACCGAGTATTTCAAGCCAGCCTTTCCTGCCGCACACTGAGCAGCCTTTTCCTTTACAGATGATACAGCTGATATCCACTTCGGCAGAGGGTTCGGTAAACGGGAAGAAATGCGGCCTGAAGCGCATCGAGATATCTTTGCCAAACACAGTCTTGGCAAAAAGCTCCAAGGTCCCTTTAAGGTCCGCGAAGGTTATACCCCGGTCAACCATAAAGCCCTCGATCTGATGGAACATAAACGAGTGGGAGGCATCGACTGCGTCCGGGCGGTACACCCTTCCCGGAGCCACCACGGCTAACGGAGGCTTATATGCCTTCATCGCCCTGACCTGCACAGGCGAGGTCTGGCTGCGCAGCAGGAAACGTTCTTTATCCTGCGGCGCCCTCTTCAGATAAAACGTATCAAAGGCCTCCCGCGAAGGGTGTTCCAGCGGGATATTGAGCCCGGTAAAATTATTATACTCGCTTTCGACCTCCGGCCCCTCCATGACAAGGAACCCCATGCGCACGAATATGTCGCAGATCTCTTCGATAAGCTGCGTAAGCACATGGATCCTGCCCACGGGCTGGGCAATCCCCGGCATCGTGACGTCGACGGGCGTTTTGGAGGAAACGCTTACGCTGCCCGCGAAAGACCCCTGTTTTTCAGCCACCAGTAAAGCGATCTTTTCTTTGAGGGCGTTGATCTCTTTGCCGAACGCCGCCCGCTCAGAAGGAGCCAGCTGCGGGATAGAGGCGGTCAACTGGGCAAGGACCCCTTTTCTTCCCAGGTATTTTATCTTGAACTCTTCAAGCTCCCGGGAAGAGTTGATCCCCTGGGCAGCCCGCTCTATTTCTTCACGAATAGGCTTGCTATCATAACCAGGCATAATACTCCCGCTAAAATGTAGACAACCGTCTTTTTATCCTGACTGACCGCTTCCCGGCGCAGCGCGCCCGGCGTAATGACGCGCAGGGATTCGGCATGGATATCCAAGTCTCCGCCGTGCCGGGGGCATGCCTTGTTTAAAACCCCGACTACTTCTACCCAATCCCCTTTTGATTTATAGCCGCCGGTATGGGTAACCGCGGAGGCAGCCTCGCGTTTAATCCAGATCCCGATGGCGTAAGAACCGTCGTGTACGTTAATCCAGGCATGATCACCCCGCACCATTATATCACCGATGGCCTCGCCTTCATAGGCCACGGTTTTCCCGTCATAGAGATCCGCCTTGCTCACCAGCTGGCGGCTCTCTACCGGCTGGGCACAGGCTCCCCCCATACCGGAAAACAGTAAGAACACACAGGCGCAAAGAATGAACTTGGTCATTTTCCTCGTATCGCTGCGACCATAAACCCGACCAGCGTAAATACCGACATAAACTCAAGACGCCCCGCCCACATCTGCAGGATATAGACCACCTTCATCAGCGCGGGCATCCCGGAAGAGGTAATACCGCAGGAGAGCCCGACATTCGCCGCGGCAGAAGTTGATTCAAACAAGGAATGCAAAAACGGATACCCAAAAAACATCCCTACCAACGTGCCTATGCCGTAAAGCAAAAGATACGCCAGGGTGATCAAAAGCGCGGGTCTCACATGCGTATCCTGCAGGAAGGTTTCCCGGATATGATGGAATTTCTTTACCACGATCGCCCGCTCCGGCAAAATGATCCTTTTGATATCCTGGGCCATTGCCTTAAAGATGATCCCCAGCCGTAGCATCTTGATGGCGCCGGTCGTAGAACACACCGCGCCTCCCAGGGCCATGCCGCATATGACACCGACGACCGCAAGATCGTTCCATTCCCCGGCAAACTGCTGGGGGTATATGGTCTGAAACCCCGTCCCGGTATGGCCGGAAATAAGCTGGTAAAACCCTTTGCGGAAAAGCACGAAAGCACCCTGATATATCCCGGCCTGCGCAAGACCAACGGCAGTCACCAAAAATGCCGATATCACGGTAATAAAAAAAGTACCGGTCTCGATATTGCGGTATATCTCTTTGCGGTTCCCTGTCCAGACATGATAGTGCAGTTTAAAATTAAGCGCCCCCAGGATCATGATGACAACGGTGGCGATCTCAAAAGGGAAGCTATGATAATAGAGGATACTCTGCGACTGAGGGCAAAACCCTCCCGTATCAAACGCCGTCATAAATACACAGGCGCCGTGGAACAAGGCCTTTGAGATATGCATGCCGCCTGCGCTTGCGATGATCGCCAGGACGCTCGTGCCCAACACAAAATACACCAGGCTCACCAGCCAGATAAACCTGCTGGTGTGTACGACGTTGGGCAGGATCCTTTCATCGCGCGCCTCCCCGACATACATCTTGAACGCTCCGGAAAGCCCTTTAATGAAAAAGGAGAGCGCGACAACCACGATCCCCTGCCCGCCGATAAACATGATCAGGTGTCTCCAGAAATTATGCGTATAGGAGAGGTGGTCCAGGTCTTGCCCCAGCGCAAGTCCCGTGGTGGCAAATCCGGACATTGAGTCGAAACACGCGTCAAGAAATGACCGCCAGTGGCCGCTTAAATAAAGCGGAATGGCACCGATAAACATCGCGACGATCCAAGAGAGAGAAACAACGATCATCCCCTGCATCCAGGAAAGGTCCTTATTGCTGCGGCAGAGCGTTTTCAATGCCAACCCGAGGATAAGGGCCGCCTCCGCGGCGATCATGAAATCAAAGATAGGGCTGCTCTCACCGTATATCAACCCGATAAGGATGGGCAGACACATGGTTAACCCCAGGCCGATAATAACTTTCCCCAGGTAAAAACCTATGTTCTTGATATCATCGAGATTGGGCTTTAGGATCATTTTTTGAACGATAACGCCAGGCAGACGAAAAACGCGGCCGCCATTATCGATATGGTGTAGGCGAGTTCCGTAGCGATACCGAGGAGCGAACGGGAAAAGGTCTTAAGCTTCATAAGGTGCCTACCAGCAATTGCAACAAATGCTGTTCGTTACCGATAGTCGTCAGTGCGACAACGTCGTCCCCCGACTGCAAAACGGTGCTTCCTTTGGGGACAATGACTTCTTCGCCGCGCACGACAGAAACCAGCACCGAGTTTTCAGGCCAGGTTATCTCGCAGATGGGCTTATTGATGACGGGTGAGTTGTCCGGAAGGTCGACGCGCACAATGGAAAGTTTGCCGCGCTTGAAACTCATCAGGTTGACGAAATCGGAAAAAGATACTTCCTCTTCGATGATCTTGGCGATGATCTTCGTCGAATCGATCGGAACGTCGATGCCGAGTTCCGAGAAGGTGTATTCGTTGTCGGGGTTGTTCACCCGGCCGACTGTCCTGCGCACGCTGAAAAGCTCTTTTGCCAGCTGGCAAATGATCAGGTTATCCTCATCGTCCCCGGTAACCGCGGCCAGCACATCGGCCTTGCGCGCTCCCGCCTCTTCAAGGATGTGCGGGTCGCATCCGTCGCCGTTGACCACCAGCACTTCCAGCTGCTTGGCTATCTCCTCGCAAACGGCGCGGTCTTTATCGATGATGCTGATGGTGTGCTTGCGCAGCCCCAGGCGCTTGGAGAGAAAATAACCGACTTTACCGGCACCCACGATCACGATATGCATACCGCTTCCTCGCTATAATCCGAACTTTTCCTTTATTTTTTTAAGGCTGGCGACCTTGACCGCGGCCATCAGCACATCCTGTTCTTTCAGCACGGTGTCGGGCTCGGGGATGATGATCCCGTCTATCCGCCGGATAGCCACGACCAGGAACTCGCCCGGCATATTCACGTGTTTGATGGAAACGCCGGCCAGTTCTTTCGCGACATCGATCTCGATGACACCCAGATCCTTTGTTTCGATGAGATAACTGGAAAAGCGGCTTTCGATGACCTTGTCCCTGAGCATGGCGGCAAAGAGTATCGTGCCGCTGATAATGTCCATGCCGAGGGCCGCATAGATATGGGCCCGCTGAGGGTCATAAACGCGCGCGATGACTTTGGAGACTTTAAAGATTTTTTTCGCTACCTGGGCGGCGATAAGGTTGGTATTGTCGCCGTTGGTAACCGCGCAGAAGGAATCCGCCTTTCCTATCCCCGCCTGGCGCAGGAGATTCAGGTCAAAACCGTTTCCGACAAGCGTCAGGCCGTTAAAGGTGCTCCCCAGCCGCTCAAAAGACTCCGCCGACCGGTCGACAATGACGACATCGTGCCCTTCGCTTGACAGGAGCTTGGCGAGCTCCGAGCCTACCCTGCCGCATCCGACGATGATAACGTACATATCGTCCTTTCGAAAAAACTACTTCTTTTTAGCGATGGCGAGCAGTTGCTCAAAGGCCTTGGCGTCTTTCACCGCTAATTCCGCCAGCATCCTTCGGTCCAGCCCCACGCGGGCCTGTTTTAAGCCGCTGATGAACTGGCTGTACGTCAGCCCCGCCGCCCGGCAGCCGGCATTGATGCGCGCGATCCAGAGGCTGCGAAAATCCCTTTTTCTGACGTGCCTGTCCCGGTAGGCATATTCAAGCGCATGCATCAGGGCGCGGCGCGCCTGCTGGTATTGCGCCCCCCGGTCTCCCCAGAACCCCTTGGCGGCTTTTAAGGTCCTATGTTTTCTTCTTCTGGTTGCGACGCTGTGTTTGACTTTAGACATATTCTCCTCGCATTCCTATCCGTACGGAAGCATCCGTTTAAGATACTTGGCGTTCTTCCTGTCGTGCACGGTTTTTGCGCGTTTGAGCCTGCGTAAACGCACCCTTGCCTTGCTCGACAAAAGATGGCTTTTGCTGCACGGGTCGTACTTGATTTTTCTTTTCTTGGTCAACCTAAACCGTTTGGCGACACCTTTTTTTGTCTTAAGCTTTCCCATCTTTTTTCCTCTTTCTCAGCACCTACTTAGGCGTGATGACTAAAGACATGATCCTGCCTTCCATCATCGGTTCCCGTTCGATCAGGCCTTCGTTCTGGGTGTCGACGATGAATTTCTCCATGATCCGTTTCCCCAGGTCAACATGCTCCATTTGCCGTCCCCGGAAAAACAGGGCGATCTTTACTTTGTTTTTATCCTTCAAAAAGTCAAGCGCGTGTTTGAGCTTCGTCTGATAGTCGTGCTCGTCGATGTTCGGCTTGACGCGTATCTCTTTCAGGTGTACCTGGCGCTGGTGCTTTTTTGCTTCGCGCTCCTTCTTCTCCTGGTCATACTTAAATTTACTGAAGTCTATAATTCGGCATACGGGAGGGCTCGCCTGGGGGGCGACCTCAACCAGGTCCAACTCGAACTGGTTGGCCATCTCCTGCGCCTTGACTGTTGTCATGACCCCCATCTGGTTTCCCTCCGGCCCGATAAGCCGCACTTCGGGGACGCGTATCCTCTCGTTTATGCGTATAAATTTTTTTATCGCAACCACCTCCTTGGCTTGCGGCTCCGGGGAGCCTTTTGGTTAACCCGCGGTCGCGGGCAATTCGCTCTGTACCCTTTTGATAAATTCGTCTATGCGCACGGCGCCCGTATCCCCGGCCCCGCGCTTACGTACCGCGATCGTTTCTTCTTTTGCCTCGCGTTCGCCCACCACGATCGTGTAGGGAACCTTCTCGATTTCCGCCTGCCGGATCTTTTTGTTCAGGGTTTCGTTGCGCGCGTCAAGCTCCACCCGTATCAAAGCCGCCTCAAGCCGCTGCTGGACTGACCGGGCATACGCATGCACCGTTTCCTTCACCGGGATAATCCGCGCCTGGACAGGCGCAAGCCATAAAGGAAGGTCGCCCTTGTAATGTTCGACCAGCGCCCCGATAAAACGCTCCAGGCTCCCCAGCAGCACCCGGTGCAGCATGATCGGCTGCTGCTCCTTTCCCGTTGAATCGACATAGGAAAGGTTAAAACGCTTCGGTAAAGCAAAATCGCACTGTATGGTAGCGCATTGCCAGGAGCGCTTCAATGCGTCTTTAAGCTTGATGTCGATCTTGGGGCCGTAAAACGCCCCGTCCCCTGCATTGACCTGATAAGCCAGGCCCTTTACTTTAAGGGCATTTTCCAGGGCTTCGGTTGCGCGCTGCCAATCGTCGTTTGAGCCGATGAATTTTGCGGGCTGCGTGCTCAGCTCGATCTCCACCGTTTCGAAACCAAAGGCCTTCATGGTATCAAAGACAAAATCGATAATCCCGCCGATCTCGCTGTCCAGCTGTTCCGGAAGACAGAAGATATGGGCATCGTCCTGGGTGAAACCGCGCACGCGCAACAACCCGTGCAGTACACCTGCCTTCTCATGGCGGTACACCGTTCCCAGCTCAAAGAGCCTCAGCGGCAGGTCCCGGTAACTGCGGGTCTTCGACTGATAAATAAGGATGTGCCCCGGGCAATTCATGGGCTTGAGCACGAACTCTTTATCTTCGATATGAAAGGTGTACATGTTTTCTTTGTAATAATCGTAATGCCCGGAGGTCTTCCACAGCTCTGCCTGCATGATGTGCGGGGTTATGACCATCTGATATCCGCGCTTGAGGTGCTGTTCTTTCTCGTAATCCTCGATTATCTTGCGCAACAGAGCGCCCTTCGGATGGTAAAACACCAATCCCGCTCCGGCACTCTCATGATATATGTCAAAGAGCTCAAGCGAAGGCCCGAGCTTGCGATGATCCCGCTGCTTAGCCTCCTGGATGTTCTTCAGGTGCGTTTCTAATTCTTCCCGGGTTAAAAAGCAGGTCCCGTAGATCCGCTGCAGCATGGGATTGGTCTCGATCCCGTGCCAATAGGCGCCTGCAACAGAAAGCAGTTTAAACGCTCTTATCTCGCCGGTGCGCGCCACATGGGGCCCGCGGCAGAGGTCAACAAAGCCATTCCCGGTCCGGTAGACGGATACGGTCCCGTCGGCAAGGCCGCCGATGAGCTCAACCTTATAATCCTCGTGCAGTTGAGAAAAAAGGCGCAGCGCCTCTTCCTTTGAGATCTCCTGCCGCACGAACGGCTCATCCGCAGCGATGATCTGGCGCATTTTTTCCTCTATGCGCACCAGGTCATCGTCCGTAAAGGGCTCTGTGCGGTCGAAGTCGTAATAAAAGCCGTCTTCGATCGCCGGGCCGATGGCAAGCTTGGTCTCGGGCCACAGCTGCTTTACCGCCTCTGCCATGACATGCGAACAGGAGTGCCTCAGGGTATCCAAATCCATAAAGATATTCTCTTTCTTACCGGAAAATTTTATGGTGGGCCCAAGAGGACTTGAACCTCTGACCTTTGCGATGTCAACGCAACGCTCTAACCAACTGAGCTATGAGCCCAAAATCATTCCCGATACTCTTATAAAAACGCCTGCCTTCTGCGTAAAACGCTATGGGCAAGGAGGGAGTTGAACCCTCACGACCTTGCGGCCAACAGATTTTAAGTCTGTCGTGTATGCCATTCCACCACTTGCCCATCCATGACATTTTAAAGCCCTGCCGAACTGCGGCAAAATTCAGAGGCGACGAGCGGAATCGAACCGCTGAATAGCTGTTTTGCAGACAGCTGCCTTGCCTCTTGGCTACGTCGCCGAATCCGATCAGTGCATCTCGCCCGCCTCTTGGCCATACACGTTTTCAAAGAACCGCCCTGCAGGCCGTTTTAGAGGGCCTTGAGCGCTTTTTTCACGATAACGTCCACGTCGGCCAGGCATCCGGTCCCAACCTTACCGCAGGCGAGCCTGCCGGTTTGGGGCTCGATAAACCCATACCCGAGTGATTTGAGTCTTTTGATGTTCTCCTGGGTGATCCTGTTGCGATACATGTTTTCGTTCATCGCCGGGCAGAGCAGTACCGGCGACTTGGTGGCCGCGACAACGCAGGTGAGCATGTCGTCGCAAATACCGGCGGATATCTTGGCGATACAGTTGGCGGTTGCCGGCGCGATCAACACCAGGGATGCCTCCTCGGCCAGGGAAACATGCTCCACGTTCCAGGTTTCGGGCGAATCAAACAACCCCTGATACACCTGGTTCCCGGAAAGAACGCGAAAGACAAGAGGCCGGATCAATTCGCTAGCCTCGGGCGTCATCACCACCCTGACGTCGCAGCCTGCTTCGCGAAGCCTGCGCACGATATCGCACGCTTTATAGGCAGCAATGCTGGCGGTAACGCCGAGGATTACGCATCTGGGTTTCATTTTGCGCACTTGATCTTCCCGCTGGCAATCTCCATGAGCGCTACCATCGAAGGTTTTAGCGAAGAATCTGCCTCCACCAGCTTTGGCTGGCCTTCGGCTATCTCAAGCGCTCTTTTCGATGCCAAAATGACAAGTTTGTATACCGAATTCTTGCTTTTGTCTAATAACTGTTCCAGAGGAACATGCGGCATATACTCACCTCGTGCGTTGTTTTTTTGCGATCTCTTTTACGACGATACCCCTCAAAAGCTCCAGTGCCCTGGCGAAATCTTCGTTGACCAGACGGTAATCGTAAGAACCCCTGGAATGCATTTCTTCGCCCGCCAGCAGCAGCCGCTGCCGGACCTCTTCCTGGGCTGTCTTACGGCAGCGCTTGCGTATCCGCTCCGAAAGCGTCTTAAGCGACGGGGGCACCACAAAGATAGTTACCGTATTGCGCGGATAGAAGCGCCGCAGCCTGGAGGCCCCCCGCAAATCAAGGCATAAAACCACATGCCGCCCCGCCTTGATATGGCGGTCGATAAAATCCTTCGGCGTGGCGTAATAATACCCTAAATACTTTGTCCATTCAAGAATTTTTTTAGCTTTGCGCTTCTGGCGAAACTGGCGAGCGCTTATGAAAAAATAGTCCCTTTTATCGCGCTCTCCCGAACGCCTTTCTCTGGTCGTATAAGAAATGGATTTGACCAACAGGCGCCTGAGACCCTTGGTGCGCACAAGCTCTTTTAAGAGCGTTGTTTTACCCGAGCCCGAAGGCCCGGATACGACAAATATGATCCCCCGGTTTTTCGTGAGCGTTCTATTTTTTTTGCCTTCCCTCACCGGCATGTGTATAACCTGTTGTCATTCAACATTTTGCGCTTGCTCGCGGACCTTTTCAATCTGGCTTTTTATAAGGATCACCTCTCCGGATATCGCCGGATCGCATGACTTAGCGCCCATGGTGTTGGCCTCCCGCTGCATCTCCTGCGCAATAAAATCAAGTTCTTTGCCGATAGCGCCTCCCTGCGAAAGCCTGCGGGAAAAGTTCTTGACGTGAAATGCCAGCCGTTCCAATTCTTCGGTAATGTCTGAGCTTTTTAAGAAACTGCTTTTTTCCTCGTCGCTGGCAAAGCCTTTGAGCTTCCTGCGCACCACCGCGGAAAACCGCGATTTCACGATCTCAAGGTGCCTGCTGATCTTTTTCCCATGAGACTGGAGATGCCGCTGGAGGGCAGCGCCTTCAGACTGCCGGGCGCGCACCAGGTTTTTAAGCGATTCCTGCAAGGCAGACCGTACCGCAGACCATACCTTCGCGGATGGGGCGGTTGTTTCCGATAAAACCACCACGCCGGGCAGCCGCATAAGGGTGTCCAGCGACGCCCGCGCCTCGGTCCCCGCGGCGCTCTGTATTGCCTTCATCACCCGCAGGTAATCTCCGAGAAGCGGCTTGTTCACGGCGACCTTTTTGGGATGCCCGTCGATAACATCGATGACGCATATAACGCGCCCCCGGCGCAGCTGGGATTCGATCTCCTTTTTGACCTTCTCCTCAAAAGAAAGGAACCCCTCCGGCAGATGAAGGACGGTCTCCAGAAACTTATGATTGGTGCTCCTGATCTCCACGCGCACCCTCCCCACGTGGGGATAGCTTGCCTGCCGCGCCCCAAAGCCGGTCATGCTCATTATCATAATCGCGCTCCTCCTGAAAAAACCAACCTGTTTTCTATGCCCAACCCTTCAGGCGCCTTTGTTCCTCTTTTTCGGCAACCGGATAAAGATCGACGATAATTTCATCGGGAGCGAACCAAAGCTTGATCTCCCGTTCCGCTTCGCTCTCATTGGAAGAAACATGGATGACGTTTTCATACACACCGCCGGTGGTGATCCTTCCGTAGGAGCCGCGTATCGATGTCGATTCTGCCTCCTCCGGGTTTGTGGCGCCGGCCAGTTCCCTGCATTTGCCGATGGCATCCTTCCCCCAATACACAAGCGCCATCACCTTTCTGCGGTCATGGAATTCCCCCTGGAGGTATTTGATAAGGTCGTTAAAGAACGGCTTGTCGTTTAAATGCTTATAGTGCTCTTTTGCCAGCGCGGCCGAAACCCGCACCATTTTTGCCGCGACGATCTCCAGTTTCGTCTCCGAAAGCCGGGTTAAGATATTGCCGGTCAGGGATTTTTTCAGCCCGTCCGGTTTAATGAGGATCAAAACTGCCTGGTTCATGCCCGGTTACCTCCTCTGATCTTTTCCGCGATCCTTTCCAGATCCTGTTGTGAATAAAATTCAATCAGTATGCTGCCCCGTTTTTTTTGCTTGTTGATGCGCACCTTGGTTGCCAAGGCGTGTTGCAGCGCCTCCTCTAATGCCAGCACATAAGCCTCTCGGTTTGCCTGTTGGGCTTTACGCTTGGGCCCCCGCAGGCGGCGGTTCTTTAAGATGCTCTCCAATTCTCTAACCGATAATGACTTGCTGATAATCTCCTGTGCGATCCTTCGCTGAAGATTGGCATCTTCGATCTCAAGCAGGCCCCTGCCGTGCGCGAAAGACAACCTGCCGTTTTTAATCTCATCCTGCACTTCTTTTGGTAAATTGAGCAGCCTTAAAATGTTGGCAACGGTAGCCCTGGCTTTTCCCAGAATATCGCTCAACTCTTCCTGGGTAACATTAAATTTGCTGATAAGATACTGGTAGGCACGCGCTTCTTCAATAGCGTTAAGCTCCTGTCGCTGGATATTTTCAATCAGCGAAAGCTCCAGAGAATCCCTGTCTTCGACATTCTTGACAATTACTGGTATCTCTTTTAAATTCAATGACTTAGCAGCGCGATACCTTCTTTCTCCCGCTATTATTTCAAAATGCGCCCCCTGCCTTCTTACCAACACAGGCTGTATAACCCCCTTTTCCCTGACAGACTGAATAAGCTCTTCCATTGCCAAAGGGTCAAAATTCTCTCTTGGCTGTAAGGGGTTTGGCCTTACTTCATCAATAGGGGCAAACAAAATCCGCTCTCCTTTTTCCCCTTGCGGAGCTTCGGGGATCAAGGCGCCCAGGCCTTTTCCTAAAGCTTTTCTTTCCATTCTACTTCTCCTTCCTCAGCAACTTGAGGGATCTCTTCAATCGGCAAACCAAGGATCTCCTTTGCCAGTTCTTCGTATTTTTTTGCTCCCAAAGATTCCTTGTCGTAAATAATTACCGGTTTACCGTAGCTTGGCGCCTCGGTCAACTTAATATTTCTTGGAATAACAGTTTTATAAACTTTTTCTTTGAAATGCTCCCTGACTTCCTGGATGACTTCTTTTGTTAAATTGGTCCTAAAATCAGCCATAGTCAAGAGGACGCCTTCAATTTCAAGCGCTGGATTAATATTGTCTTTTACCAGCTTAATCGTATTATTGAGCTGCGTTAATCCTTCCAAGGCATAATATTCACATTGAACGGGTATAATAACAGAATCAGCAGCGCAAAGCCCATTGATCGTTAACAAGCCAAGTGAAGGCGGAGAATCAATGAAAATATAATCAAAATTGTTCCTCTCGTTTTGTAAAGACTTTTTTAAACGATACTCTCTTCCCAGGGCTCCAACTAATTCTACCTCTGCTCCGGTTAGATCTAAATTTGATGGCGCGAGAGATAAATTCTGAATAATGGTGGGTTGCAAAATCTGCTGGACGGGGAGCTCTTCAAGTAAAATGTGATACGTGCTTTTTTCAATGCTGTGTTTATTAACACCTATCCCGCTGGTTGCGTTTGCTTGGGGATCAAGATCAATAAGAAGTGTCTTCTTCCCGGCCATGGCAAGAACGCTTGCCACATTAATAGCCGTGGTTGTTTTGCCTGTTCCTCCCTTTTGATTACAGACTATAATTACTTTACCCATTATGGATTAATGACTTACAAATTGTTCCACGCGGAACAATTTTCATTCATTAATGCTATTATACTGGATCGGCAATGGCAGTCAATGATTATTTGTCGCTCTTTAACCGAACCCTGATCTTTGCCTGCTTAGCCCCTGACATGCCAAATAAGCCTTTTTCCCCTTCAGAAAGTACTTCGATTTTAAGCTTTTTTCTCGGAAGCTTTAATTGTTCAAGGGCCTTTTGGATTGCCTCCTCA
>JAQTNB010000002.1:5081-17006 GCA_028714055.1 Candidatus Omnitrophota bacterium | reverse complement strand
CGACAAGATCAAGGAAGAGCTTGCCAGGGGCCGCATCGTCATTGTCGCGGGCTTCCAGGGCGTTACCATAAACCAGGATATCACCACCCTCGGCCGCGGCGGCTCAGACCTGACCGCTGTCGCCTTGGCCAAGGAACTCGCTGCCGATGAATGCGAGATATACACGGACGTGGACGGGGTCTATACCACCGACCCGCGCATCGAGCCTTCGGCAAAAAAGATCGCCGCGATCACCTATGATGAGATGCTGGAGATGGCATCATTGGGGGCGCAGGTCATGCAGGCGCGCTCGATCGAGGTGGGGAAGAAATTCAACGTCCCGATCCATGTACGCTCAAGTTTCAGCAATAAACCCGGGACGATGATCATCAAGGAGGTCAAGAGAATGGAAGAGGTATTGGTGACGGGCATCACGCTCAATAAGAACGAAGCTAAGATCACCGTTTGCAACCTTCCGGACCGGCCCGGCGTCGCCGCCCGGATATTCAAGGAGCTGGCGGACAAGGGTGTCAGCGTCGATATGATCGTCCAGAACGTCAGCCACCTGCGCCAGACGGACATTTCTTTTACCGTGACGAAGGCAAACGTCCCGCGGGCGGTCAAATTTACCAAGGCGGTCGCGCGCGAGCTTGAGGCGGGCGAAGTGCTGAAAGACGAGGATGTGGCCCGCGTCTCGATCGTCGGCGTGGGGATGAAGTCCCATTCGGGCGTGGCGGGCATGATGTTCGATACGCTGGCCAAGAACCGCATCAACATCGAAATGATCTCGACCTCCGATATCAGTATCTCCTGTATTATCAAGAAGGCGCAGGCCGAGCAGGCGGTCAAGGCCCTTCATGCAAAATTTAATCTATCCCGATAGGAGTTTTTATGCCGAAGGCCATTATTTACGATACAACGCTGCGTGACGGCTCCCAGGGGGAAGGGATATCGTATTCCGTGAGGGATAAGGTGCTCATTGCCCGTGAGCTTGACCGGCTGGGAGTGCATTTTGTCGAGGCAGGCTGGCCGGGGTCAAACCCCAAGGACATGGAATTTTTCCTTACTATGGGCAAGAACCCTTTGCGCAAGGCAGAGCTGGTGGCATTCAGCATGACGCGCAGGCCCCAGGTAAAGGCCCAGGACGATTCCAACATAAAGGCCCTGGTCAGGTCGCAGGTCAAGGCTGCCGCGATCGTCGGTAAGACCTGGGACCTGCATGTCAGGGACGTGCTGAAGGTCTCGCTTGACGAGAACCTGGAGATGATCAGGGATACGGTGTCTTATCTTGTTTCAAAGGGCCTGAAAATATTCTATGACGCGGAGCATTTTTTCGACGCCTACGCCCATAACCGGGAGTATGCCATGCGCTGCCTTCTGGCGGCGCAAGAGGCGGGGGCATCGGCGATCTGCCTGTGCGATACCAACGGCGGAAGCCTTACCTCCCGTATACAGGAAATAGTTTCCCATGTCCGGCCGCAGGTTACGGTGTTGCTGGGTATTCATTGCCATAATGACGCGGGCCTTGCGGTTGCCAATTCCATTGCGGCGGTGGAGGCAGGGGCCGATATGGTGCAGGGGACGATGAACGGTTACGGTGAGCGCTGCGGTAACGCGGACCTCGTGCCGATCATCGCCAACCTCAAGCTTAAGCTTCAATATGACTGTATAACCGACGCGCAGCTCGCCGCGCTTACCAAGGCCTCGCATTATATCAGCGAAGTGAGCAATATGGTCCTGCGCAGCGACCAGCCGTATGTGGGAGCGTCAAGTTTTGCCCATAAAGGCGGGATGCACATCAATGCCGTGATGAAGAACCCCGTTTCATACGAGCATGTGGACCCGGCGCTTGTGGGGAATCATCGCCGGATGCTCCTTTCGGAGCTGGGAGGCAAGACCGGTATCCTCCTGCGCGCCAGGGACCTGGAGCTTGACCTGGGCAAGGACGATCCCAAGACAAGAAAGATCCTCAAGCTTATCCAGAAACTCGAACATGAAGGCTACCACTTTGAGGCGGCAGAGGCGTCTTTTGAACTGCTGATGAAGAAAGCCCTCAAGAAATATAAGCGCTTTTTCGAGCTGGAAGGATTCAGGGTGGTCATAGAAAAACGCTCGGACAAAAAGATCACGTCGGAAGCGATCATTAAGCTTAAAGTCAAGGGGAACAGGGAGCATACCGCCGCAGAAGGCGACGGCCCGGTCAATGCCCTTGATAACGCCTTGCGCAAGGCGTTGAAGGATTTTTATCCGACGCTTTCAAAGATGCACCTTTCCGATTTTAAGGTCAGGGTGCTGGATGAGAAAAACGGCACTGCCGCGAAGGTGCGGGTGCTCATACAGTCGCAGGACGACAAGGACATCTGGAACACGATCGGCGTTTCGGAGAACATCATCGAGGCCTCCTGGCAGGCCCTGCTTGACAGCGTCGAGTACAAATTGCTGAAAGACAACGCATGACAAAGGAACTCCCCAGCCGCTACGACCCCAAAGAGACCGAAGACAAATGGTATGCCTACTGGGAAGAGCATAAGTATTTTTGCGCCCGCCCCGCCCCCGGAAAAAAACCTTTTACCGTCGTCATCCCTCCGCCGAACGTTACCGGCATCCTGCACATGGGCCATGCGCTCAACAATACCATCCAGGATATCCTTATCCGTTATCACCGTATGAGGGGCTTTGAGTCCCTGTGGATGCCGGGCGTAGACCATGCGGGCATTGCCACTCAGAACGTGGTAGAGAAATCCATCGCCAAGGAAGGGCTCAAGCGCCAGGACCTGGGCAGGGAAAAATTCATCCAGCGCGTCTGGCAGTGGAAAGAGCAATACGGCTCCACCATCATCAGGCAGCTGAAGAAGCTGGGGGCTTCCTGCGATTGGGAGCGCCTGCGCTTTACCATGGATGAGGATTATTCCCGCGCAGTGGTCGAGGTCTTTGCGAGGCTCTATGAAAAGAAACTCATTTACCGGGGGCACTATATCATCAACTGGTGCCCGCGCTGCCAGACCGCGCTTTCCGACGAAGAGGCTCCGCACCGTGAGCTGCAGGGAAGCCTGTATTACCTGCGTTATCCCCTTGAGGAAAACCCCGCCGAATATGTGGTGGTCGCGACCACCCGCCCCGAAACCATGCTTGGCGATACGGCGGTCGCGGTCAACCCGAAAGATAAACGTTTCAAAAAGCTGGTCGGTAAGGCCCTTATCCTGCCGCTTATCGGGCGCCGGATAAAGGTCATCGCAGACAGCATGGTAGACCCGAAGTTCGGCACCGGCGCGGTCAAGGTGACTCCCGCGCACGACCCGAACGATTACGCAACGGGCAAGAAACACGGCCTTGAGTTTATCAACGTGATGCATCCTGACGGCCGTATGAATGAGAACGCCGGTGACTACCGCGACATGGACAGGTTCGAGGCCCGTCAGGTGATACTGGAGGATCTGAGCGAAAAAGGGCTGCTTGAGAAGACCGAGCCGCATACGCTTTCCGCGGGGCATTGCTACCGGTGCCATACCATTATCGAGCCGTATCTTTCCCGGCAGTGGTTCGTGAAGATGAAGCCCCTGGCAAAACCGGCGATCGACGCGGCCAAGAAGGGGAAGGTCAAGTTTTACCCGCGGCGCTGGACAAAGGTGTACCTGAACTGGATGGAGAACATCCAGGATTGGTGTATCTCGCGCCAGATTTGGTGGGGACACCGCATACCCGTCTATTACTGCGCCAAGTGTGCGGAGACGGGAAAATCCCAAATCCCAAATTCCAAATTCCAAAAAAAGAAACAAAATTCAAATCCCAAATCTCAAACCGAGGAGGCGGGAGTCATAGTTTCGCGGGTGAGGCCGGAGAAGTGCCCGGTATGCGGGTCAACGGACCTAGCCCAGGATGAGGATGTGCTCGATACCTGGTTTTCATCCTGGCTTTGGCCGTTCGCGACCTTTTACTGGCCGGATGAAAAACGCGCTCACGCGGACCTGGAGTATTTTTACCCCACTGCCGCCCTGGTAACGGCGCCCGAGATAATCTTTTTCTGGGTGGCGCGCATGATCATGGCAGGAGAGGAATTCATGGGCAAGGCGCCCTTCAGCGATGTTTATATCCACGGGACAGTCCGCGACATCGAAGGCAAGAAAATGTCCAAGTCCCTGGGCAATATCATCGACCCCCTGGAGATCATAGCCGAATACGGGACCGATGCGCTGCGTTTCAGCCTTATCTCCATAACCGCCCAGGGGCAGGATGTCTATCTTTCCAAGGAGCGCTTTGAGCAGGGGAGGAATTTCGCCAACAAGATCTGGAATGCGGCGCGCTTCATCCTGATGAACCTTGACGAACAGGCGGCCGGGCAAAACATCGCGCCGGAAGAAGGCGGGAAGAAAACAGCCTCCGCGGCCAACCGCTGGATCATCAGCCGCTTTCATTCAACGGCAGGGGAGGTCGCCCGCCAGCTCGATACCTACCGTTTCAATGAAGCGGCAAATACGCTCTATGTGTTCTTCTGGCATGAATTCTGCGATTGGTACCTGGAGATGATAAAGCAGGATATCAAAAATCCCGATAATCAGGAAGTGATGATGGCCGTGCTGGAAGGGTTCCTGCGCTGCCTGCATCCTTTTATGCCTTTTATTACCGAAGACCTTTGGCAGCGGCTCAAGCTTAGGGGCGATACTTCGATCATGCGCGCGGCCTGGCCGCCGGCCGATAAGGCCACAGTGGATAAGAAGCTTGAAAAACAGTTTGCTTCGCTGTTGGCGCTGGTGACGCATATACGCAACCTGCGCGCCTGGCTTGAGATCAAGCCTGAACAGCAAGCCGTAGTTTCCGTATACCCTCACAGTAAAGCGCACGCAGCACTTCTAAGCGAGAGCAAAGCGCTGGTCTTGAGCCTTGCGAGGCTTGAATCCGCGCATATCCTTTCCGAGAACCAAAGGCCCGAGGCGAGCGTCAGTTCCGTCGCGGAGGGTTTTGACGTTTACCTGCATTTCAGCGGGCTTTTTGACGCGGCAAAAGAGCAGGCCAAGATCAAAGACCGGCTGTCGGGGATGCATAAGAGCCTCGAGGCAAAGAAGGCGCGCATGGCAAACAAGGAATTCGTAAAAAAGGCGCCCGCCGAGGTCGTTGAAAAAGAGAAGGCGGGGATCGAAGAGCTGACAAACTCGATAACGAGGCTTGAAAAGATGTTTAACGAACTGCAAAGGGGGGCATGATGGCGGAAGGGACATATTTTCTTTCTCATGAGGAGCCGCGGCTTGACCCGCATAAAGTGGACAGCGTAGTGCGGCACGCGCTTTTTGAAGATATCGGTAAGGGCGATATCACCACGGAGCTTACCATCCCCAAAAATAAGAAGATCAAGGCTGAGATCATTGCCAGGGAAGACTGTATCGTCTGCGGCCTGGAGGTGATCGAACGGGCTTTCAAGGTGGTTGACAAGGATACCAGATTTTTGCCTCTTGCCAAAGAAGGGCAGCGCCTTAAGAAGGGCAAGAGCATTGCCACCGTCGAAGGCAGGGCCCATAGCGTACTCAGCGCCGAACGGGTGGGGTTGAACCTCCTGGCGCTGCTTTCGGGGGTCGCCACCAGGACTCACCAGTATGTGGAAGAGATAAAGCCCCATAAGGCCAAGATCACCGATACCAGGAAGACCATGCCGGGGCTGCGCGAGCTCCAGAAATACGCCGTCAGGATCGGCGGCGGCTTTAACCACCGCATGGCGCTCGATGAGATGATCCTGATCAAGGACAACCACCTGAAGATCACCGAGGGGTATAACCAGCTGCCGAAAGTCCCCAAAGGGTACAAGATAGAAATCGAGGTGCAGAACCTCGATGAATTCAAGCACGCGCTTAAATTCAAGCCCGACGTGATCATGCTTGATAATATGGACCTTGCCGATATCCGCAAGGCCGTAGAGATCCGCGATGCGACCCCTTTTACCAGCCACCATCCCAAGACCAAGATCGAGGCTTCCGGAGGGGTGGAGATAGAGACCGTCAAAGAGATCGCCGCCACGGGCGTGGATGTGATCTCTATCGGAGACCTGACGCATTCGGTGAGCTCGATCGATTTTAGCCTGGAGGTGCTGGGGTAAGCGGCCTTTTGAAACATCTTTTGACACACTGCCCCGGGCGTGATACAATACAAAAATAGTTCCGTCAGGACTAAGCAGCGTATAACCAGGGAGGAGGAGATATGAAAAAAATATTCTCCATCATTGCGTGCGCATTTATCTTTCCTTTGTTGATTTCCGGCAGCGCTCTCGGAGAGCCGGATAAGTACGCCAAGATCCTCGTTTCCAGCAAAGCCCTTGAGGCGCTGGGCAAGATCGGCGATCCTGCCGCGCAGGAAGTAGTCATGCAGGGCCTGAAGAGCAAGGAATTTTTCGTTAAGGCCTATGCGTCGCAGGCAGCAGGGGCGCTTAACCTCAAAGACGCGGTGCCGCTGCTTCGTGGCCTCCAGGATGACGAGAATTACCTGGTGAGGATCTCTTCCTCCAAGGCGCTCTATGAACTGGGGCAGTCAAGCGCCCAGGAGATGCTGATCAGTTTCCTTGAAGATGAAGACGCGGCAGTACGGGCGGTAGCCGTCGAGCAGCTCGGCAAGCTTAAAGAACGCTTTCTTCCTAAGATAGCAGCGGTCCTTGCCGAAGACCCGGTGGCTACGGTCAGGATCAAGGCAGTGCAGGAACTGGGAAAAAATAAATTCTATCCCGCCGCTGCGCTGATCATGGAAGCGCTGAAGGACGAAAACCCCCAGCTGCGCCAGGCAGCCTGCGTGGCATTGGCCCAGATCAACGCGGCTACTCCTCCGGCGCCTGCAAAGACCACCAGGAGCCGCGAAGATCCCGCCATGCGGGCCGTAGCAGCCAGGGTCAGCGATAATGACCCCATGGTGCAGGCCTCGGCAAAAGAAGCCTTAAGCGCTTTTAAAGAAGCGAAAAAATCATATCCCGTTAAGGTCAAGAAAGCAAAAGGCACTGAAACCCGCAGGCTCGACAAGGTATTGTGGGAAGGCACGCGGAGCACCGATCCCCTGATGAAGGCAAGCGCATATGTGGGTTTGGCAAACCTCAAGGATGAAAAGGTCGTCCCCGCGCTCCTGAAGGAGATCGCCGATCCCTTAAGCCCGGCCAGCGTCAAAAAGGGCGCAGCCAAGGCCCTGAGGGTCATCAAGCCCTACGCGCTCGGAAAGGCAAATGACGTCCTTGCCCGTAACCGCAGGCTTCCTGCCGCCAGCTTCCATGCGGCCTTCAGCGTCCAGGGTAAAGACCTCATGCTGATGATCATAGATGCGCTGGAGAATTACAAGAACCCCCTGCACGCGGATATCCCCTTTGTCCTGGAAGAACTGCGTGAGCCCATAACGCTTCCCGCGCTGCGCCACGCCCTGTATCAGGACGATACCGATGCCGTTGCCAGCGTCGCCTATGTTTTGGGAGAGCTTAAAGATAAAGAGGCGGTTGCTGACCTGATAAAGATCGTCAAGCAATACGGTTTTTAATGCCCTCAAAGGGTTTTCAGCTTAAGACCTCCTATAAGCCGTGCGGCGACCAGCCTCAGGCGATAGCAGGCCTTACGCAGGGGCTCCTTCAGGAAGGTAAGTCCTATCAAACGCTCCTGGGTGCGACCGGCTCGGGAAAGACCTTTACGCTCGCCAACGTTATTTCCCGCATTGACCTGCCGGTCCTGGTGATCTCTCCGAATAAAACGCTTGCCGCGCAGTTATATTCCGAGTTCAAGGAATTTTTCCCCCACAACGCAGTCGAGTATTTCGTCAGTTATTACGATTATTACCAGCCCGAAGCCTACGTTCCCTCCACGGATACCTATATAGAGAAGGACGCCTCCATAAACGAACGGCTGGACCGCCTGAGGCTTTCGGCTACCACCAGCCTTATGTCGCGCAAAGATACCCTGGTCGTGGCTTCGGTCTCTTGTATCTATAACCTGGGAAGCCCCCAGGATTACCAGGATATGCTTATCTTTATCGAAGAAGGCAGCCAGATGAGCCGCGAGAGCCTCCTTGCCGGGCTGATCAATATCCAGTATGAACGCAACGACTACGAATTCGTGCGCGGGAGGGTCAGGGTGCGCGGCGACACCGTTGAGATATTCCCTTCTTATCAGCAAAAGGCCCTGCGCGTTGAGTTGAGTTTTGATACGGTAGCCAGGATTTCGGAGATCGACCCGGTATCAGGCAATGTCATCACGGGCCTCAAGCGCACCGCGGTTTACCCTGCCAAGCATTTCATCGTTTCTCCTTCCCGCGTCGATGGGGCGCTTGCCTCGATCGAGGCCGAGCTCATCGGGCAGCTGGATTCCTTAAAAAGCCGCCATAAGCTTCTTGAGGCGCAAAGGCTTGAATCGCGAACGCGCTATGACATGGAGATGCTTAAAGAGATCGGCTATTGCCACGGGATAGAAAATTATTCCCGCCATCTTTCCGGAAGGCCTCCGGGCGAGAGGCCCTGGTGCCTGATGGATTATTTCCCCGAAGACTTCCTGGTAGTGATAGACGAATCCCACGTTACCGTCCCCCAGATACGCGGGATGTTTGAAGGCGACCGGGCGCGCAAAGAGATCCTCGTGGAATACGGCTTCAGGCTTCCTTCCTGCCTGGATAACCGCCCGCTTACATTTACGGAATTTGAATCGATTGCCAAAAAGGCGGTTTTTGTCTCCGCGACCCCTTCGGAATACGAGATCGCAAAGAGCCGGGGCCGCGTCATCCAGCAGATCATACGGCCTACGGGCCTGATCGACCCCGAGATCATAATCAAGCCTACGCAAGGACAGGTTGACGACCTGGTTGAAGAGGTGAGGAGCCGCGCCAAGGCAGGGGAGCGCGTTCTGGTCACGACGCTTACCAAACGCATGGCAGAGGACCTGACCAGCTATTTACAGGAAAAGGGATTAGCGGTAAAATACCTTCATTCGGAGATCCAGACTATCGAGCGCTCCAAGATACTCAGGGACCTGCGGCAAAAGGAATTTGACTGCCTGGTCGGCATCAACCTTTTGCGCGAGGGGCTTGACCTTCCGGAGGTTTCGCTGGTGGCGATACTGGACGCGGACAAGGAAGGGTTCTTACGCTCCGCGACTTCCCTCATCCAGGTGGCAGGACGTGCCGCGCGTAACATCAACGGACGGGTGATCATGTACGCGGATACGGTCACTCCTTCCATGGAGAAGGCAATACGGGAGAGCAGCCGCAGAAGGGCGATACAGATGGAGTTCAACCGGGAACACAAGATAACCCCCCGCTCGGTGAGCAAGGCGATCAAGGAGGGGATAGAAGACCTGGCAGCGGCAGAGGAATTTACCGTGGCGCTCAGCGGCCAGGCAAAGGATGAATACGAATTGATGCGTTTTATCTCGGAGTTGGAATATGAGATGGAGCTGGCTGCCAGGAATCTCCAGTTTGAAAAGGCGGCAGCCCTGCGGGACCAGATCAAGTCCCTTAAGAACAAGGAAGCCCCGCGTTAACGCTTGAGGCTCATGCGAGATGAAAAATACCCTTTCAAAGTCCCTTTTAAGCGCGGATATCGGTAATAGCGCTATCAGCTGCGCCTTATTTAGAGGAAGCATGCTGATCAAGAGGTTCGATATCCCGACAAGGTCAGGAACGGCGGGCCTGGGTGCTTTTTTACGCAGGAACACGCGCGCCTATCCTGTCGGTTCGGCGATCATCGCAAGCGTCGTGCCTTCGGTAGTAGCGCCTTTAAAAAAAGCGCTTCTCTCATTGACCGGCAGTGCGCCGCTGGTCCTTGGGGAGGATTTTCGCGTCCCCATCAGGAACCGTTACCGTAAACCCGCATCCGTGGGCCAGGACAGGCTGGTAAACGCGTATGCGGCATTGAGGCTCTATAAGGCGCCGGCGATCATCGTCGATGCCGGCACCGCGCTTACCTTTGACGTTGTCTCGCGCCGTAAAGATTACCTCGGGGGCATGATCATCCCCGGTTTTGAGGTTTCCCTCCGGGCGCTCTTTGAGCGCACCGCGCTTTTGCCAAAGGTGCGCCTGCAGGAGACAAGGGCATTCATCGGCAGGGACACCAAAAACAGTATTTTAAGCGGGCTGCTCTGGGGGTATTCGTTGCTTACGGAATCCCTGGTTGAAAAGATCAAGAAAGAGATCGGCAGGGAGGCAGTGGTCATCGGCACCGGAGGATGCATCGATTTTATCGCGCGGCGCACAAAAGCCTTTGACCATGTGGACCGTTCGTTTACGCTGAAGGGCTTGAATTTATTACACCGAATATACTTGACAGGCGCCTTAGATAAGGTATAATTGAAATAGAGAATATGAGTAACACAGGAGAAGCCACGGAAAACCGTGGCTTTTTTGCTTTATGGCGGATCCCTTCGTCCTTGAGGATAAACGGCTGTTTGAGCGCGTTCCGATAGACTTTTCCATGCGCATGCGCGACCGGGACACCAATGCCTGGAACCTGGTCAAGGCTACCGATATCAGCGCAGGAGGTATCGGCATAGTCTCAGACAAGCATCTTCCTTCCCGGACCTCCTTTGAGATGTGGTTGCCCATCCCGGGAAAGGGAGAGTCCTATTACACCAGAGGAAGGATTACCTGGATCAAGCCTTCCGGACCCTCCGAGCCCAACCTCTACCGGGCAGGCGTTACCTTCGACGAGACAGACCTGATGGGGATGTCTTTGTTTATGCGCGATGCCTGGCGCAGAAGGTAAAAAAAATCTCTTGACAAAAATTTTTTTTCTCCTATAATTAGCACTCTGAAAGCCAGAGTGCTAAAATAAAACCACCATAAACCAATTTAAAAGGAGGTGTCAGCGATGGAAATAAAGCCATTGGAAGACCGCGTGGTGATAAAGCCCCTGGAGGCTGAAAACAAGACCAAGGGCGGCATTGTACTGCCTGATACGGCTAAAGAAAAGCCGCAGGAGGGCAAGGTCGTCGCCGTCGGCGAAGGCAAGACCCTTGAGAGCGGCACGATAAAACCGCTTAAGGTCAAGGTGGGTGATAAGGTCTTATACGGAAAATATTCCGGCAACGAGATAACCACCAAAGACGGGGAAGAGCTTTTGATCATGCGCGAAGAGGATATCCTGGCGGTGATCAAGTAATAAAGGTTTATAAAAGGAGGTTAACTGGATATGGCAAAGCAATTATTGTTTCAGGATGAAGCACGCCGCAAGATCCTCGCGGGCGTGGAAAAGCTGGCGGCAGCCGTAAAGGTGACGCTGGGGCCTAAGGGCCGCAATGTGGTCATTGACAAGAAATTCGGTTCGCCCACGATCACCAAAGACGGCGTGACCGTGGCAAAAGAGATCGACCTGGAGGACCCTTTTGAGAACATGGGGGCCCAGATGGTCAAAGAGGTCGCGGAAAAGACTTCCGACATAGCCGGCGACGGCACCACGACCGCCACCATCCTTGCCGAGGCGATCTATCGCGAAGGCCTTAAGAACGTTACCGCGGGCAGCAACCCGATGTCGCTGAAGCGCGGTATTGAAAAGGCAGTGGCAAAGGTCGTGGATGAGCTGGGAAAGCTTTCCACCCCTATCAAGGATAAGAAAGAGGTCGCGCAGGTCGCTTCCATCGCGGCCAATTCCGATACCACCATCGGCGAACTGATCGCCGAGGCGATGGATAAGGTCGGTAAAGACGGCGTTATTACCGTCGAGGAAGCAAAATCGACCGCAACCACCCTGGACGTCGTAGAAGGTATGCAGTTTGACCAGGGGTATCTTTCACCGTATTTTGTGACCGATACCGAGAGGATGGAAGTCCTTCTTGAAGACCCTTACATCCTGATCTATGAGAAAAAGATCACTGCAATCAAGGATATCCTTCCGCTTTTAGAGAAGGTCGCGCGCACCGGCAAGCCTCTTTTGATCATTGCCGAAGAGGTCGAAGGTGAAGCGTTGGCAACGCTGGTGGTCAATAAAATCCGCGGCACGTTTGTTGCCTGCGCGGT
>JAQTNB010000002.1:0-5071 GCA_028714055.1 Candidatus Omnitrophota bacterium | reverse complement strand
AGGCCATGCTGGAAGATATCGCCATTCTTACCGGCGGTAAGGCCCTTAACGAAGACATCGGTATCAAGCTCGAAAGCATAGACCTTGATGACCTTGGCCGTGCAAAACGGGTAAAGGTGGACAAAGAGAACAGCACGATCGTTGAAGGCGCCGGCAAGACCCAGGCGATCAACGGCCGTATCGCGCAGCTTAAGGCGCAGATCGACACCACCGATTCCGATTATGACAAAGAGAAGCTCCAGGAGCGCCTGGCAAAGCTGGCCGGCGGTGTTGCGGTCATCAATGTCGGTGCAGCTACCGAGACCGAGATGAAAGAGAAGAAGGCACGCGTGGAAGATGCGTTGCATGCGACCCGTGCGGCATCCCAGGAAGGGATTGTCCCCGGCGGCGGAGTAGCGCTGCTGCGCACCATCGCCGCGCTGGATAAGCTCAAGGTTGAAGGCGACGAGAAGATCGGCGTTGACATCGTCAAGCGCGCGATCGAAGACCCGCTGCGCCAGATATCGCAGAATGCCGGGCTCGAAGGTTCAGTGGTCGTGCAGCGTATAAAGGCCGAGAAGACCAACATCGGTTATGACGTCAATCAGGATGCCTACGTGGATATGATCGATGCCGGCGTCATTGACCCGACGAAAGTCACCCGTTCGGCATTGCAGAACGCGGCCAGTATCGCAGCGCTTCTTCTGACTACCGAAGCGATCATTACCGATAAACCGGAAAAAGAAGAGAAGATGCCTATGATGCCTCCCGGAGGCGGTATGGGCGGTATGGGCGGTATGGGCGGGTATTAATTCCCGCATGAATGTCAAAAAAGGCGCTTGCGAGAGATCGCAAGCGCCTTTTTTGTTAACTTCAATATAACGAAAAATTCCAAATCCCAAGCACCAAATTCCAATAAACTTCAAATCTCAATTTTCAAACATATGTTTTGAATTTGAATTTTGATATTTGGAATTATTTGGGATTTGGAATTTGGTATTTGGTGCTTGTCCTTACCTGGTGTTTGGGATTTTCGATATGTTCTCTACTTTAAAATAAACGTTGACAATGTCCCAATATTGCGGTAAAATTCCAGCAACCTTTCAGGAGGTATTCCTCATCCGTAAATACTTGAAAAATAATAACTTAGGGGGTAATTGATATGGCTGAATGGATAGGTATGAACAGGAGGGCGCGCAGGTGCTATGGTTTTGATGAGATCGCTCTTGTGCCCGGCGCACAAACCGTAAACCCGGGTGAAGTGGATGCTTCTTTTGAGATCGCCGGCAGGAGGTTCAAGGTTCCGATCCTGGCAGCTGCCATGGACGGGGTGGTTGACGTGCATTTTGCCGTTGCGATGTCTAGGCTCGGGGGTATAGCGGTTTTGAACCTTGACGGAGTACAGACGCGCTATGAAAACCCCGACCAGGTGCTTGAAGATATCTCCAAGGAGACCCCTCAGAAAGCCACCGAACTCATGCAGGGGATTTACACCACTCCGATCAAAGAAAAGCTTGTCACCAGGCGCGTAAGGGAGATCAAAAGTAAAAAAGGCACCGCGGTAGTAAGCTGCATCCCCGCGCATGCCGAAAGGTTCTCCAGGCTCGCGGTAGCCGCCGGAGCGGATATCTTTGTCGTGCAGTCCACCGTTACCACGATCCGCCACGTTGCCAAGGAATACAAAAGCCTTGACCTGTCTACATTCTGCAAGAACATAAAGATCCCCGTAGTCCTGGGGAACTGCGTTACCTATGAAACGACGCTTGAGCTTATGGAAACCGGAGCCGCAGGGCTCTTGATCGGTATCGGGCCGGGAGCTGCCTGCACCACCAGGGGGGTCCTGGGGATCGGCGTCCCGCAGGTGACGGCAACCGTTGATGCCGCCGCGGCCAGGGATTTTTACTTTAAGCGCACCGGCAAATACATCCCGGTCATTACCGACGGCGGGATGAACCGGGGCGGGGATATCTGCAAAGCCTTTGCGGCAGGAGCGGACGCGGTGATGATCGGCTCAAGCTTCGCGCGGGCAAAAGAGGCGCCGGGCAAAGGCTATCATTGGGGCATGGCAACGTCCCATGTGAACCTTCCGCGCGGCACGCGCATTTACGTGGGCACGACCGGAACGCTTAAAGACATACTTTTCGGGCCGGCAAAGGTCGATGACGGCTCCCAGAACCTTATGGGAGCGCTGAAGACCTCCATGGGGTCCCTGGGTGCTTCCAATATGAAAGAGATGCACGACGTTGAGATCATTATCGCGCCCTCCATTCAGACCGAGGGAAAGATCTTTCAAGTCGGACAGAGGGTGGGGATGGGCAAATGAACAGACAGGTCATATTGATACTTGATTTCGGTTCGCAGTACACCCAGTTGATCGCGCGGCGCGTCAGGGAGAACATGGTCTTTTCCCGCATCATCCCTTTTAATACGCCGGCCAAGGACATCCTTGCCATGAACCCCAAGGGGCTTATCCTTTCCGGAGGCCCTGCGTCGGTCGTGAGCAAGAAAAGCCCCCTGCCGGACCCGGGGATATTCAAGCTCAAGATCCCGATTTTGGGCATCTGTTACGGGATGCAGGTGATCGCCGAGAAACTCGGGGGAAGGGTCAAGCACACCCCGGGCCGCGAATTCGGCAAAACCGAACTCTTTATCGACGACAACCGCGACCTCTTTTCGCATCTTCCGGGCAATATGACCTGTTGGGCAAGCCACGGGGACCACGTTACCAAGCTTCCGCCGGGTTTCAGCGTCTACGCGCATACGGGAAACGCCCCTGTCGCGGCTATCGGGAACCGGAAACTCAAGATCTACGGGGTGCAGTTCCATCCGGAGGTCACGCATACCGACCGGGGTTCGCAGGTATTGAGCAATTTCCTTTTCAAGGTCTGCGGGTGCCTGGGGCGCTGGACCATGCATTCCTTTATCAAAGAGAGCATCGACAATATCAAGAAGACCGTCGGCAAAGACAAAGTTGTATTGGGCTTAAGCGGCGGCGTTGATTCATCGGTGGCGGCACTCCTGATCCACAAGGCGATCGGAAAGAACCTGCGCTGCATCTTTATCGATAACGGCCTCCTGCGCAAGGACGAGCCCGACCAGATAAAAAAGGTCTTTCGCAACATGCTCCATTTGAACCTTGATTACGTTGACAGGAGCAAGCGCTTCCTGACGCGCCTGAAAGGCGTTACCGACCCCGAAGCAAAACGCAAGATTATCGGAGAGGAATTTGTCCGTGTCTTTGAAGAAGAGTCAAAAAAGCTCAAAGGCGTCAAGTTCCTCGGCCAGGGAACGCTTTACCCCGACGTGATCGAATCCATTTCTCCCACCGGGTCCCCTTCAAGCCGCATCAAAAGCCACCATAACGTGGGAGGGCTTCCGGAGAAGATGAAGCTTAAGCTTATCGAACCGCTCAGGGAACTGTTCAAAGACGAGGTGCGCAAGATCGGCAAGGAGCTGGGGCTCCCCGAACACATACTCTTCCGCCAGCCGTTCCCCGGGCCGGGCCTTGCGGTGCGCATTATCGGAGACATTACCACCGAGCGCCTGAACCTCCTGCGTGAAGTCGACCGCAGGGTGGTCGAAGAGGTCAGGTATGCCGGCCTCTATGACCAGATCTGGCAGTCGTTTGCCGTGCTCCTGCCTATCAAGAGCGTCGGGGTCATGGGGGACGAACGCACCTATGAAAGCGCGGTCGCCCTGCGCTGCGTCACCAGCCTTGACGGGATGACCGCCGACTGGGTGAAGCTTCCGTATGAGCTCATGGAGAAGATATCAAACCGCATCATCAACGAAGTCAAAGGCGTCAACCGCGTGGTATACGATATAAGTTCAAAACCTCCGGCGACCATCGAGTGGGAATAAGTACGCCGTACTCTGTACTCCGTACTCAATACTAAGCGTTTCATAATCCTCAGCCATGCCTCGCAGCGAATTCGTCCACCTTCATCTGCATACGCAATTCAGCCTTCTTGACGGCGCCTGCCGTATCCCGGAACTCCTGAGCCTCTGCAACCAGTATAAGATGGATACGCTTGCCATCACCGACCATGGGAACATGTTCGGGGCGATCGATTTTTACCAGGAAGCGCAGAAGGCCGGCATCAAGCCTATTGTCGGCTGCGAAGCCTACATTGCTCCCGGCAGCCGCCTGAATAAGGCCGCCTCCGGGATCGAAGAAGCCGCATACCACCTGATCCTGTTAGCCAAAGACGAGACGGGGTATCAAAACCTGATGAAGCTGGTTTCCTCCGGCTACCTTGAAGGCTTTTACTACCGGCCGCGCATCGACAAAGATATTTTAGCCGAACACTCCAAAGGGCTTATCGGCCTCTCGGCCTGCCTGAAGGGCGAGGTGCCCTGGCTCCTGCAGGAAAAACGTTTCAATGACGCGTTGAAGACCGCGGATACCTATCTTTCGATATTCGGCAAGGGCAATTATTACCTTGAGCTGCAGGGGAACTCTATCCCCGAGCAGGCAGTAGCAAACCAGGGGCTGCTGAAGATCTCGCGGGAACTGGGGATACCGGTGGTAGCCACTAACGACGTGCATTATCTTACCCGCTCCAATGCCGCCAGCCATGAAGCGCTGCTTTGCATCCAGACCCAGACCACCCTGGATGACCCCAACCGCATGCGTTTCCAGACTGACGAGTTCTATTTTACCTCTCCGCAGGAGATGAAGGCCCTTTTCAAAGAGACCCCCCAGGCTATCGCCGCCACCTTAGAGATCGCCGAACGCTGTAACCTTGAGCTGGATTTTAAGAAAGTGCACCTGCCTAAATACGAGCCTCCCGTAGGCAAGAGCAAGGAAGATTTCCTGCGCGAGCTCTGTGACGAGGGGATCAAAAGGAGGTACGGCTCTTCTAATGACGCGATCGCCGAACGCCTTGAGCATGAGCTGAAGATCATCAAGGATATGGGGTTTGTCAGCTACTTTTTGATCGTCTGGGATTTTACGCACTACGCGAAAAGCAAGAACATACCCGTAGGCCCGGGCCGCGGCTCTGCCGCCGGAAGCCTGGTAAGCTACCTTTTGGGCATTACCGACCTTGACCCTTTACGATACGGGCTGCTTTTTGAACGTTTCCTTAAC
>JAQTNB010000001.1 GCA_028714055.1 Candidatus Omnitrophota bacterium | reverse complement strand
AGGAAAACGATTGTTTTACCGGAATTGGTTTTTGCCCGTAATACCGAAGTGCCCATGGTGTAAGCGCCTTAACTCTTGCTGTCGCATACAGCCGCCCCGGTCATATGTTCGGCCCGAATAGAGATTATAACGCAGAACATCCGCCCCAGCCATAAGAAAGTGCGGTGGCGGAAGCTTGGCGCGCCTTTATGTTCGTCCGCTCAACCGGGTCAACAGTAGAAAAAAGTCAATAAATAGCAGAAACAGGCTCTTACGCGCTTCCGCAATCGGCCTACAATACGTTCAAATGACCCAGGTCAGCCTGCCGGAATAAGCGGTCTTTGGTAAAAAAGGAGGATTCATGAGATTAATCGGGATCATGGTAGCCGCGTCAGCGGGGTTGATGATTTTGAACGGCTGCGCGCACTACAAACTTTCCGGGAAAACTACGAGCATCGCCGTAGATAAGATCTCCCCCAATATCATTACGGTGACCTTTTGCGGAAACGCATATATGAGCCAAAACGAAGTAGAAAAATATGCGCTTCAACGTGCCTCTGTCGAAGCGTTGTCAAAAGGCTGCCCGTATTTCGTGGTAGTAAAAAAAGAGGATAATTCTAAAATCTGCGCCTTGAGTTCAGGGACCTACAGAGAAGACTCTCATGAGCCGCCTCCTCTTAAATATTCAGGTTACTTACCTTCCACTGAATTTGTCGAACCCAACGTAACCTTGACTATCCAATGTATCCCCGCAGGCGAAATGGTCCCGGAGAATGCGATCAACGCAGAGCAATTCCTTAATGAGAATTTCCCGGGCATGAGAAAATAGGCAGTACGTATAAGCGTTCTGGGTAGAAAAAAGTCAGAAAAAAGGGGATTTTTGTCAGTTGGAAAGCACCCCGCTTTGTTGTATAATGGGTCCATGAAGCGAGCACCCTTTTTGGAGCCAAATATCCTCGAAGGATATACAAAAGCAGGAAAATAAGGGGGTAAGCCTTTTTGGCCGGTCGTAAAGACCGGCCTTTTCATTTTCAACGGAAGGACGGCAGAGGCTATGGCGGATAAGATATTGATCGTGGATGATGACGAAGATCTTCGCAGCGAGCTCAAGGATTTCCTTGAAGGGTATGAGGTATGCGAGGCATCAAGCGGCGAAGAGGCCCTTAAGCTTTTGAAAAGGGCGCATGAGATAGGCCTGATGATCCTGGACGTGATGATGCCGGGGATAAGCGGGCTTGACGTTTTGGCGGAAATCAAGAAGACCGACCCGGGGCTCGGCATCATCATCCTCACCGGGCACAGCTCTAAAGACGTCGCGATAGAAGCGCTGAAAGGCCGCGCCGACGATTACATAGAAAAACCGATAGATATCAAAAGAATCAAAGATGCCGTCGAAAGGCTCCTGGGCGCGCGGCGAGGCGAAGGGGATATGGCAAGCCTCGATTTAAAGGGCAAGATGGAGATGGTTAAGCGCTTTATCGAGAGGAACTGTTACAAGAAGATAACCCTCAAAGAAGCGGCGGATGCCGTGTGCCTGAGCCCCAAGTACCTGAGCAGGGTGTTTAAAGAGTGCCTGAGGACCGGGTTTAACGATTACAAACTGGCGTTTAAGATAGGTAAGGCCAAAGAGCTGCTGGAGAAGAGCGGCTACAACATAAACCAGATCTCCGATAAATTAGGGTATGAGAATGCCGAATCGTTCATACGACAGTTCAAGAAACTCTGCGGCCGTACGCCTACCTCCTACCGCAACAAAGCGAAAGAAACGAAAAAAAAGCGTTTCTCAAAAAGACTCCGGAAAAAATGACCTCAGTTATTCCATCTAAAACGTGAATTCGGCAATGACTTTGTCTTCCGCAGTACTGTTTATTTTACTGAGCACGGGGCTGGTATGTCTCTGAGGCTGAAGCTCACCATTTTATTCATCGTTGTGGCGGTCATCCCGTCTTTCTTTATAGGGGCCATCACCTTTCATAATTACCGGAATTCCCTTGAAGCGGCGCACCTGTCGGAGTTACAGAAGATCGTCGCATTTAAGGCGGACAAGATCGAAACTTATTTTGCGGGGTTGCGTTCGGCGATAGAGCTCGCCCGGAGTCTATACGTGATCAAGAAGAACCTGCCCGCGCTTGACCGTTTTTCTTCAGAGCCGGATAGCGCCGCTTTCCTTGAAGCTAAAGCTATGGTCGATGGGCCGGCGCAGCAGATGCAGGCGGCATTTGCTTTGCTCGATGTGATGGTGGTAAACCCCCGGGGAAAGACGATATACTCAAGCAACCCCGGGCATTACCCGGCAGACTTTTTACAGTCTCTCCCCGATGCCGGCCAAAGGGCTTTCGAAGAGGGGAAAGACAAGGTCTATATATCGGATATCTTTTTGAACAAAACAGAAGGCAATAGGCCGGGGATGCTGGTGGCTGCCCCGGTTTTTGATTTTGACGGCACCTTTATCGGGCTCATCGTGCTCAAAGTGGATTTGGAGCCTGTCTACAAGCTTATCCGGGATACAGCCGGCATGGGAGAGACCGGAGAGACGCTCCTGGGAAAACGGATAGGTAATGAGGCGGTATTTTTGAATCCGCTCAGGCACGACCCTGATGCCGCGCTTAAGAGAAAAGTTTTCCTGGAGCAAGAATTCGGCGGGCCTATACAAAAAGCCGTGCAAGGTTTGACAGGCGCCGGAGAGATGGTTGATTACCGCGGCAGGAGGGTTGTGGCAGCCTGGAAGCACTTGCCTTCCCTGGACTGGGGAGTAGTGGCCAAGATAGACAGCAGAGAGGCCTTAGCGGATGTTGAAAATTTAAAGCTACTCGCCATGTTCATCCTGGTCATCGGTTCTGTTTTGTCCGGCATCATGGCGTTTTACATTGCCCGCTCGATTTCCGGACCCGTCAAAAAACTCGCCAGGGGCGCAGAGATAGTAGGGAGCGGAAATTTAGACTATAAAGTCGCGCTTGACCTCGACGATGAGATCGGCCAGCTTTCAAGGGCGTTTGATAAAATGACCAGCGATTTGAAGGCGATCACCGCATCTCGCGATGAGCTGGACAGAGAAATCGGAGCACGTAAGCGCCTTGAAGAGGGCCTGAAGGAATCGCAGGCCGCATTGGAGGGGCGGGTCAGGGCGCGTACCGCAGAACTTGCAACCGAACGCCAGCGGTTTTTCAGCGTCCTGGAGGCGCTGCCGGTGTATGTGGTTTTGCTGGATAAGGATTACCGCATGCCTTTTGCCAACCGGTTCTTCCGCGAGCGCTTCGGCGAGTCGCACGGAAGGCGTTGTTACGAATATCTGTTTAATCGCAGCGGCGCGTGCGAGAACTGCGAGAGTTATAAGGCAATGAAAACAAACGCGCCTCACCATTGGGAGTGGCTCGGGCCCGATGGCCGCAATTACGATATCTTCGATTATCCCTTCACGGATACGGACGGCTCTATGCTCATCCTGGAGATGGGTATAGATATCAGCGAGCGCAAAAAGGCTGAAGAGGCGCTCAAAAAGTCCTACGAATTGCTTGAGCTCAGAGTACAAGAGCGGACCAAAGCATTGAGGGAGAGCGAAGAAGACCTTACCCGTGCCCAGGCCGTCGCCCTTACCGGAAGCTGGCGGCTGGATGTGCACAAAAACGAATTGCTCTGGTCTCGGGAGACCTATCGGATATTCGGCATCGCTCCGGGGACACCCCTTACCTACGAGAGGTTTCTGGAAGCAGTTTTCCCGGAAGACCGGGAACATGTTGACAAGAAGTGGAAAGAAGCCTTTGCCGGCGGCAAGTATGATATCGAGCACAGGATCATCGCGGATGGCATGGTCAAGTGGGTGCGCGAAAAGGCGGAGTTGGAATTCGACGATAAGGGCAGCTTGTTGAGTGGTTTCGGGACAGCCCAGGATATCACCCAGATCAAGAGCACGGAGGAAACCCTCAGGCAGACCAAAGATTACCTGGAGAAAATTTTTAATTACGCAAACGCCCCTATCATCTGTTGGGATACCGAATTTAGGATCACCCGCTTTAACCACGCCTTTGAACATTTATCGGGTTTCAAGGCAGATGAGGTGCTCGGTAAACATCTGAGCATACTTTTTCCTCGCGACACCAGGGACGAATCACTGGCCAGGATCGAAAAGACCTTAAGCGGCGAATACTGGCAGACCGTCGAGATACCGATCCTGAGAAAGGACGGCCGGGTGCGGATCGCCCTCTGGAATTCGGCGAATATTTACGCAGAAGACGGCAAGACCCTCGTGGCGACGATCGCGCAAGGGCAGGACATCACCGAACGCAAGCTTATAGAGCAGGAACTGCGTTTTACGCAGTTTTCCGTTGACCGGGCAGCCGAGGCGATATTCTGGATCAAGCCCGACGCCGGGGTATATTATGTCAATGATCAGGCGAGCAGGGCGTTGGGATACAGCAGGCAGGAGTTATTGAATATGACCGTGCTTGACATCGACCAGAATTTTTCCAGGGAAGCCTGGCAAAAACACTGGGAAGAGGTTAAAAAATACGGGTCTTTCACCCTGGAGAGCGTCCACCGCGCAAAAGACGGAACGACTTTTCCCGTCGAGGTAACGGTCAATTATTTAAAGATGGGGGAACGGGAATACAATTGCGCCTTTGTGCGGGATATCTCCGAGCGCAAGAGCTCGGAAGAAGCGCTCAGGAGAGCGCATGCGGAACTTGAGGAGAGGGTCGCCTTGCGCACCGGAGAGCTCCGCAACTTGAATGAACAATTGAACCAGGAGATCATCGAGCGAAAAGAGGTCGAGCACCATATTTATGCCAGGAACGTCCTGTTGAAGCTTTTGAACAAAACCGCTTCGAGGGCGGGATACTTGGAATCCGTAGTAAAACTTATCAGCGGATGGAGCGGATGCCGCTGCGTGGGGATCCGCCTGAAAAACAGCGAGGGGAGGATACCCTACGAGGCTTTCAGGGGTTTCTCTCGCGAGTTTTGGGAGTCTGAGAGCCCGCTTTCGCTCGAAAAAGATCAGTGCATCTGTATCAGGGCTTTTCAGGGAAGATTCCTTCCCGTGGAAAGCCAGGCCTTGACCGCGTTTGGGTCTTTCCGTAGCGAGAATACCTTGGATTTTGCCGTAAGTTTTCCGGAGGAAGACAAGCCTAAATTCCGGGGACGCTGCATCAAAGAAGGATTTAAATCCGTGGCGATCATACCGGTCCGCTACATGGACGAGACCATCGGGGCGATACACCTGGCCGATGAGCGGGAAGGGAAAGTGAGCCTGAAACTTATCACGTCGCTTGAATCGCTGGCGCCCCTGGTGGGAGAAGGGATTTACCGGTTTAATCTTTCCGATGCCGCCCGGAAGAACGCCGAATTGCTGGAACGGGTCTTCTCAAGCACCAATCTTTTGATCGCGTATCTGGATTCAGGGTTTAATTTTATCCGCGTGAACCAGGAGTATGCTGCGCTCGACGGAAAGGCCCCGGATTTCTTTGTGGGGAGGAACCTCTTCTCTCTTTATCCCGACGAAGAAAATCAAGCGATCTTTACGGAAGTTATCAGGAGCGGCGAACCTTACGTAGCGTTTGCCAGGCCCCTTGGGTACAAGCACGATGCAGGACACAAGGCCACCTACTGGGATTGGAGCCTGCAGCCGGTCAAGGATTCCGACGGTAACGTGAGCGGCATCATCCTGCTTCTTGTCGACGTAACCAGGCGAAAAGCAGCGGAAGAAGAGCTCTTAAGGACCCAGGCGCAATTGATAGAGTCAAAGCGGCTCTCGGATATCGGGACCCTGGCCGCTACCGTAGCGCATGAACTGCGTAATCCGCTGGCCGCGATACATATGGCCGCCTATAATATTAAGCGGAAGGCGCAGGACCCGATGTTCGAGAAACACCTGCATACCATCGAAAAGAAGATAAACGAAAGCGAGCAGATCATCAGCAACCTCCTCTTTTATTCGCGGATCAAGGCCCCCCGTCTTGAGAAGACCAGGATCAGCGAGATCATCGATGAGTGTACGGGCCTTGTAGAAGGGCGGCACCCGGAAAGAAAAATAACCTTGTCAAGAAGGCTGGGCGCGCTTAAACAGGTCGTTCTTGAAGGTGACCCGTTGCAGCTTAAGGAGGTCTTTTCCAATATTTTGAACAATGCTTATGAGGCAATCCCTGCGGAATCGGGAAGGATAGAGATACATGCTGTGCGCGATAAGCACTCCATCAGCGTGCGCGTCCAGGACAACGGCATGGGGATAGACAAAGAGCACCTGGAAAGGATATTCGACCCCTTCTTTACCACCAAGGCCAAGGGGACAGGGCTTGGCCTTACGGTATGCAAGCAAATACTCAATCTTCACGGCGGCACGCTGGGCATTGAAAGCGAAAAGGGCAAGGGGACGACCGTCACGGTGAATCTGCCCCTGAAGAAAGCAGGCAATGAAAAAAAACATACTCGTAGTTGACGACGACGTAGAGCTTTGCGAAGAGATATCCGAGATCCTCAAGGACGAAGGCTACCTTGTAGAAACGGCCTGTGACGTCGCTCAGGGGATACAGCGGGCGCAGGATACCGACTACGATATTATCATCCTTGATTACAAGATGTCCGGATTGACCGGGGTCGATTTTTTGAAGCTGGTAAGAGAAAAGCGGATAAAGTCAAAAATTTTCGTGGCAAGCGGCAGGCCTTTTGTGGAAAAATTACTCAAAGATGAAGGCGTTGCAGACCTTGTCTCCTATACCGTCAAAAAGCCTTTTGATATGGAATTCCTCCTTCGGAAAATCAAAGCCTCCAGGTAAACCCCGCAGAAGCAGAAAAAAATCAATAAAAAACAGAATCAGCCTCTTTCTATTTTTCTTCGTCGTCACTATACTGGTGCTGTACATGCGTATGATGGCGATACGCATTCACGCTCATCGATGGCTCATCGCACGAAGGAAGAAGAGATGGACAGGGTGTCATCAAGGGAAGTAATTGTCACGGCAGAAGGGGCACGGCACATCTTTGTCACCAGCGCAGACAAGGAGGGGCGGCCGCACCTTGCGGCGGCAGAAAAGGTCAGCCTTGACCACCGCGGGCTTCTGGCGATAGAATTATGGCCTTGCCCGGCTACTCTGCGCAACGCGCAGGAGAACAAACACGTTTCTCTGATTATCTGGGATGCGGAGAGAGACTCCGGTTATCAGCTCTCCGGAGAGGTTGAGGGTGTGCAGGAAGATGCCTTTTTAGACGGCTATATCCCTCAGGCAGGGAAGATAAACCCTCCTCCCCGGGTAAAAAGGATGTTGCTGATAAGGGTGGAGCAGGTGGTTGAATTCACGCGCGCTCCGCACAGCGATAGCCTTGCCTCTTTCCAGATAACGCATGACGGCGGGCTTCAATAAAGCTCTGATCCTGCCCGGAGGGGAAAAAAGTCAAGAAAAAGAGGATTTTGCCCCTGCATTTTTTCTATAATTTTTATATAATGCATGAAACTCAAGAGAAGGAGGCCGCAGATGACCGGAGAAAAAATAATGGTCGTGGACGACAATAAGGATTTTCTCGAAGAGATACAGGAAACTCTCTTTCTCTGCGGTTACCAAGCACAGGGCATCTCGGAGAGCCCCGGCGTTTTAAATACCGCGCGCAGGCTCAGGCCTGATGTCATCCTTCTGGATCTGCGGATGGGCAAGATGAGCGGATTCGACGTCGCCAAGCAACTGAAAGGTTCCAGCGATACGGCGGGTATCCCGATCATCGGGATGTCGGGATATTTCCCCCTCAACCGCCGGCATGCCCTGCTGGAAAAAGGCAACATGGACGGGTGCATCCAAAAACCATTTTCCATCCTCGATTTGCTTACGCAGATAGAGCAGGTATTGACAAAAAGGACCGAAATAGCAAAAAAGGAGAATGGCGTCTAAAAAAAAGTGGTTGATCGTATACGACGACATGGGGTTACTGAAGGCGCTGCGGTAAAGCAAATAACGGACAACTCAAAAAGGAGGCAATCGATGGCCGGCATAAAAGACGAATTGATAACGATGTTGAACAAGGCGCTTACGCTTGAGCATGCGGCACGGATACAATATCTTGCCCATGCCGAGCTCATAAAGGGGCTTGGCGCGGAAAAGATAATCGAGCGGATCAAAGAGATCGCTTCCGACGAGGAGAAACACGAAGGTATCTTCCGTAACCTTATAGGCAGCTATCTTGACGGAGAACCGACCATGAAACTGGCCGAGACCCATCCGGCGCAGGAGACCGAAAAGATCCTTAAGATCAACCTTAAGAACGAAAAAGAGGCGATCGACTTCTATAAGGAGATATACCGGAAGATCACCGAGAATAAAGACGGCCTGCGCTATGAGTTTGAGACTCTCGAGCACGAAGTACGCCACGTGATCATCGATGAGCAGGAGCACGTCGTGGAGCTTTCGCTGTTATTGGGGTGAACCATTTTACTCAAGGAGCATATATGGCAGAAATGAAGGATCTGTTTCAATCAGCGGATTGGAAAGCCGAGAAACACGTTCCGGTGATCGAAGCCGCAGGCAAGGCAAAAAAACAGGAACCTATCCAGGTCACGGTGAGCGTCGGGAAGGAGATAGCACATCCGAACACCACGGAGCATCACATACGCTGGATCGAGCTCTACTTTCATCCTCAAGGGGAGAAGTTTCCCTATCAATTGGGCCGTTTTGAATTCGCTTCGCACGGTGAGTCGATCCAGGGCCCGAACACAAGCACGGTGTATACTCAGCCGGTCGCGTCATGCACTTTTAAAACCGATAAGCCCGGCGTCATCCTGGCATCTTCTTACTGTAACATCCACGGATTGTGGCAGAATGCCAGCGGGCTGGAGATAGAGTAGGGCCTGTTATGAAACCGGTGGCGGTTTTGACAGAAGACAATTACCAGGTCCTTGAGGTCTGGTATCCGTATTTGCGCCTTCGCGAGGAGGCAATGGCGGCAGTTTTTGTCGGCACCGGCAAGAAGCATTACAAAAGCAAAGAAGGCTACCCTGTCGAGGAGGAACGGTCTATTCAAGAAGTCAAACCGCAGGATTTCTCCGGCGTCATCATACCGGGAGGGTATGCCCCGGATATTTTAAGGAGACACCAAGAGGTGGTTGACTTTGTGAAAGGCGTATTCGACGGGCATAAGCTTGTCGCTTCCATCTGCCACGGTGGCTGGGTGCTTGTGTCTGCCGGCGTGCTGAAAAACAAAAGGGCTACCGGGTTCTTCTCCATAAAAGACGACCTAGTGAACGCGGGAGCGCTCTACGAGGATAAGGAAGTGGTCGTTGACGATAATCTGGTCACCTCCCGCAATCCTTACGATCTGCCCGCGTTTTGCAGGGAAACAATCAAGTTTTTGTCCCGTTCAAAATAAAAAGGAGGAATACGAGATCCGCAGGGACCAGATAAAAAAAGGCTCGATCATCTATTAAAAGCCAGGTCTTCGTGTTTCCTTTCAAGCTCATCGCGGGTGTGATTGAGTTCATATTTTAACGTTTATTTAGAACGAAAGGCCGGACATGTTTAAGAAAACAGGCATTTTTGTTTTAACCGGGTTATTGCTGATGAACATATATGGATGTCTTGCCATCTTCGCGGGGGCAGCCGCCGGCGCGGGGACAGCGGTCTGGTTATCCGGGAAATTAACACAGCAATTTGACGCTTCTTATGAGCGGACCATCGATGCCGCGGATTCGGCCTTACGGTCGCTTAAGCTCGGCGTAATAAAGGAGTCGAAGGAAGCGAATGTCACGCAGCTGAGAAGTGAATACAGCGACGGGAAAAATATCTGGATCGATATCCGTAAGGTCACCGAAACAGCTACGAAGGTAGAGGTGCGCGTAGGAGCGGTAAGCCATGATAAGGCCGCTTCGGAAAAGATCCTGAAAAGAATACAGGCACATCTGTAAATCAACGTATTGCATGTATGGTCATTGATGCATTCTGGCCGCGGTAATCCATAAGCTCACCACAGTCATTTACTCACGGAACACCTCATAATATAATCCGCCCATAAATTTTGTTTTGCATGTAAGAAGCAATGTGTTATACTTTTCATGTAAAGCATACAAAGCATACAAATCATATAAAACGTACTTATGACGGGAGGTTCAAGATGGGAAAATTCCCCTTTCCGAAGATGTATGGCGCGGTAACGGTCGGAGAACGCGGCCAGGTGGTCATCCCCGCCGAAATCAGGAAGGTTTTCGGGATAAAAAACGGGGATAAGCTGCTTGTCTTTGCCAAGCCCGGGGGGCCTATCGGCCTTATCCCGGCCGAAGAGTTCAGTCAATTCCTGGAGCACGCCTCCGGTATGCTGGCCGCGATTAAAAAACATTCTTCTGAGGCAGAATGAAGCGCGCAGGATCATTCTTAATCTTTGCATTATTTTACTGCGTTTTTTCGCGGCACGTCCAGGCACAAGAAACGCTTACCTGGGCAGACTGTCTTTCTGAAGCGCGTAAAAACCATCCTGACCTGATCGCTGCGGCAGAAAATATCAAAGAACAGCAGGCAGGAAAGGACATAACCGCCAGCAGTTTCTATCCTCAGATAAGCGCCAGCACAGACGCAGGGACTTCCATGAAAGAGACGACCAGTACCCTGACCGGCGTTACCACCAAGACAACGACGGATTCCTACTCTTATGGGGTGAGCGGCAGCCAGGTTATCTTTAACGGCCTCAAAACCGCCAACGATGTCAAGGCCGCCTCGGAGAATATCAGCGCTGCCCGTCAGGCATACCGCTTTACCTCCTCGGAAATAAGGTACGATCTGCGCAGCGCCTTCGTGAACCTGTTAAAGGCGCAGGAATTGGTCAGGGTCAACGAAGAGATAGTAAAGATCCGGCGGGACAGCCTTGTATCGATAGCCCTGCGGTACCAGTCAGGGCTTGAGCATAAGGGTGCTTTATTGACTGCGGAAGCAAACGTTGCCGAGGCTAAACTAGCCTTTGCGCAGGCGCAGCGTGAGATCGATGTCGTGCAGCGGCAGCTGAGGAAAGAGATGGGGAGTACCGAGTCCGGATCGGTACGCGTCAAGGGTGATTTTGCGGTTCAGGATACGGCAAAAGATAAACCCGATTTCCTGCAATTGGTCAAGGCTAACCCTTCCGTGTTGCAGGCGGTTGCGCAAAAAAATGCCGCGATGTTCGGTATCAGGTCAGCTTATGGGAATTTTTCCCCGCAGCTTTCAGGCAGTGCCGGGGCCGCAAAAGCAAGTTCGCGCTGGCCTCCCAAAGACGACCAGTGGAACCTGGGCTTGAGCTTGACGATGCCCCTTTTTGAGGGAGGGCTTAAGGCCGCCCAGCTTACCCAGGCAGAATCCATTTATAAACAGGCAGAAGAAAACGAACGGAGCCTGCGCGATACGGCCGTCGTGAGCCTTGAGCAGGCCTGGAAAGAGCTGCAGGACGCCGTTGAGGGAGTGCATGTGCAGCAAAAGCTTCTGGAGGCTGCGCAGGAACGCTCAAAGATAGCCGCGGCGCAATACGCCACCGGCTTTATCGCTTTCGATAACTGGATCATCATTGAAAACGACCTGGTCAAAGCGAAAAAAGACTATGTCCAATCTCAGGCAAACGCCTTGCTTGCCGAAGCAAGCTGGATCAAGGCGAAAGGAGAGACGCTCGAATATGCGCAATAAAAAATCGAAACTCATCTTTATCTTTTTGCTTTTCATGGTCCCTCTGATTTTCTTTCTGCTGAAGGCCCGGCCGCAAAAACAAAACGGGGAAGAACCAAAAGAAGTCAGGCCTTTTGTGGGGACGGTCCAGGTTACCATCTCTTCTACCGGAACGGTATTGCCTAAAAACAGGCTGGAGATTAAGCCCCCGGTGAACGGACGGGTCGATAAGATCCTGGTGAAAGAGGGGCAGCAGGTTAAATCCGGCGAGGTCATCGCCTGGATGAGCTCAACCGAGAGGGCCGCACTCCTGGACGCCGCGCGCGGCCAGGGGGACGAGACTTTGCAGTATTGGCAGGAGGCCTACAAGGCAATACCCCTGATTTCGCCCATCGACGGAGAAGTGATCGTTGCCACGACACAGCCCGGCCAGACCGTGACCGCGACCGATCCCGTCATCGTCCTTTCGGACCATTTGATCGTGCGCGCGCAGGTCGATGAGACCGATATCGGCAAGATAAAGGTCGGGCAGGAAGCGGTCATAATACTTGATGCCTATTCGGATAACAGAATAAAGGCGACTGTCGAGCACATATATTACGAATCCAAGACCGTCAACAACGTAACGATATATGAAGTCGATTTAGGCCCGCAAGAGGTCCCCGCGTTTTTCCGCTCGGGGATGAACGCCACGATAGATTTCATACAGGATAGCAGGGAGAATGCACTCCTGATCCCTATCGATGCGATCGCCTGGGAAGGGGAAAACCCTGCCGTATATGTAAAAGGCGGCACAGGCCAAACTCCCCTCAGGCGGGATATCAAGCTTGGGATCTCCGATGGAAAGAACGTTGAGGTTATTTCCGGTTTGGCCAAAGAAGATACCGTGGTCGTCCAAAATAAAACATTAATGCAGCAAAAAAGCAAGATCGGCACCAATCCTTTCCTGCCCACACCGCCGCGGAGGCAGGGCTCCAGATAACCATGATCGAGCTTAAGAATATATCCAAAACATACCTGATGGGCAGTGTCGAGGTCAAGGCCCTGGACGGCGTTTCTCTTAAGATCGCACCGGGAGAATTCGTTGCCATTATGGGGCCTTCCGGGTCCGGGAAGTCGACACTGATGCATATCCTCGGGCTTCTTGACCGTCCCGATACCGGGGAATATTTTTTTGAAAAAAAAGACCTGACGAAGCTCTCCGACGAAGAATTGGCCGTGGTCCGTAACGGGCTCTTCGGGTTCATATTCCAACAGTTCCACCTCTTGCCGCGCTTAAGCGCCCTTGAGAACGTGGAGCTCCCTTTGATCTACGGCGGTAAGCGTTACCTGAAAGAAAAAGCAAAGGAAAAGATATCCATGGTCGGGCTTACCGAGCGCCAAAACCACAGGCCGAACGAGCTTTCCGGCGGCCAGCAGCAGCGCGTGGCCATCGCCCGGTCATTGATCAACGATCCTCCGGTAATTTTAGCGGATGAGCCAACCGGTAACCTGGATTCAAAAAGCAAGGAAGAGATCATCTCGATCCTGAAAGAGCTCAACAGGGAAGGGAAAACCGTCATTATCGTTACTCACGAAAAAGAAATTGCCGAGCATGCCAGGCGTATCATCCATACCAGGGATGGCCGTATTATTTCCGATGAGGCCGTTGGCAGCCTGCCGCAAGAGGGTGGCGGGGCTCTTCATGCCGTTCCCGAGACGGGGTTTTTTTCTCAGAAGATCCGGAAAACAGGCGGCGCCGAATTTATGGATTACTTCCGGGAGGCGCTCTTTGCGATGATCACCCATAAGATGCGCTCGATACTCTCGATCTTGGGTGTGTTGATCGGAGTGGCTGCGGTGATCGCGATGCTTGCAGTCGGAGAAGGGGCAAAGATCTCTATTGGCCAGCAGCTTGCCTCGCTGGGCTCTAACCTCCTCATTGTCAGGCCCGGCTCTTCCAGGGTCCACGGCGTAGCTCTGGAAGCAGGTGCGGTGACCCGCTTTACTCTGCAGGATATCGCGGCGATCCGGAATGAAGGCGAAGGGATAAAAAGGGCCAGCGCCTATGTGTCCGGCAGGGGCCAGTTGGTATATGGCAACAAAAATTGGAATACACAGGTTGAGGGTACAGACGTTGAGTATGCCCCGATACGCGCCTCTGAACCGACTGTCGGCAAGTTTTTTACAGCCGAAGACGTCAGGCAGAGGGCCAAGGTAGCAGTATTGGGGATGACGGTTGTGCGCGAACTTTTCGGCGGCAGAAATCCCGTAGGCGAAACGATAAAAATAAACCGGATCAACTTTCAGGTGATCGGCGTATTGCCTGAAAAGGGCTCGGGGGGGTTTCGCGACCAGGATGATACGGTGGTCATCCCGGTGACTACCGCGATGTACCGGCTCCTGGGTAAGCTGTACCTGGACTCGATTTACATCGAAGCAGAAGATGAGGCATCGGCTGAAACGGCTACCGGCTCGATCGAGAGCATCATCGCCAGGCAGCACCGCCTTAACGAGAAGGATGACGATTCGTTCCAGATACGGAATATGGCTGATATCAAGAACGCGCTGGAGTCTACCACCAGGACAATGTCGCTTCTGCTGGGATCCGTTGCTGCGATCTCTCTTTTGGTCGGGGGGATCGGCATCATGAACATCATGCTGGTTTCCGTGACCGAGCGTACCCGCGAGATCGGCCTGCGCAAGGCGATCGGCGCCAACAATCACGATATCATGGTGCAGTTCCTGATCGAAGCGGTATTGATGTCTTTCTTGGGAGGAGTGATGGGTGTTGCCCTCGGGGCCGGGATTTCGACGGTGATTACGCACTTTGCCGGCTGGGCTGTGAAAGTTTCCATGTCCTCCATTCTTCTTGCCACGACTTTTTCTTTAGCCGTGGGAGTGGTATTCGGGCTCTGGCCTGCGCGCCAGGCCTCCCTCCTCGATCCAATCACCGCACTCAGGTACGAATAAACACCCAACGCAATCATATGACGCGGCGCGGGATGCCTTGTATGCTGTCTTCTTGCTATTAGGCGAAGATATTGTATAATAAAAACGCTGATGAGCAGGGCGAATTTTTAGGCTCAACGGCGCAAGAAGAAAGGAGCCTTGGAATGCGGAAGAAAAAAATGGGCGCCGCTCTTATAGCGGCATTGCTTTTAACCTGTTTTACTATGCATAAAGGAGCGTTTGCCGTGGACGAAAAAACCGTTGTGCTCGAGACCACCCAGGGAACAATCGAGATCAAGCTTATGCCCGATGTCGCCCCCAAGACGTGTGAAAATTTCATTAAACTGGCCGAAAAAGGATATTATAACGGCATAATCTTCCATCGGGTCATAAAAGGATTTATGATCCAGGGGGGCGACCCCACCGGTACCGGCAGGGGCGGGGACTCTATCTGGGGTGTCCCTTTCGAGGATGAAGTGACCCCGAACGTCAAATTTGACAGCCCCGGGATATTGGCTATGGCAAATGCCGGGCCGAATACCAACGGAAGCCAGTTTTTCATTACCACCGCACCAACCCCCTGGCTTAACATGCGCCATACGATATTCGGGAAAGTCGTTGCCGGCTACGACGTGGTGCAAAAGATAGAGAATACGGCAACCGACCCTTCAGACAGGCCGGTATCCGAGCAGAAGATCGTCGCGGCCACGGTAAAAACTCCGTAAGTACCCTCTGCCACCGCGGAAATTTTTGCAGATGATTGTCGCTTGACAAGCAAGCAACAAGTGTTACTATTATAACATTCGTATTACTGATGATAAGGATGGCGTATGTCTAATCTCGTGCGTTTCGGCATCTCTCTCGATAGGGGCCTTCTGGAAAAATTTGACAGGCTCATCGGAGCAAAAAGCTATGGGACGCGTTCGGAGGCATTCCGGGATTTGATCCGCCAGGAGCTGGTGGAAGAGGAATGGCACGATGCCAAAGAGATCGCCGGCGCCATTACGCTTATTTACGACCACCACAAAAGGGAATTAGTCAACAAACTGCTGGATATTCAGCACGATTTCGGCGCTATCATCATTTCCGCTCAGCATATCCACCTGGACCACAATAATTGCCTTGAGCTGCTTGCGGTACGAGGCGCTCCTCAAAAAGTACAGCGTTTATCTGAAAACCTCAAGGCTGTCAAAGGGGTAAAGCACGCGACATTGAGTATGTCTACGACCGGAAAGGAAATCACGTAAGTATTATTTTTTTTGCCCATCAGTAGCACGATTTTTATAAACGTATGAAAATATGATGGCGCAGGTTGATTTCTGAGCAATAATTGGTCGGTTGGTATTCGCCGAAGCAAAAGGAGGATGTTATGCATATCCCCGATGGATATCTGGGTCCGGTAACAAGCGGCGTCATGTATGCCGTGATGCTGCCGGTTTGGGCGGTTGCTTCAAGAATGGTAAAAAAGACGCTTCGGGCAAGGCAGGTCCCCTTGCTTGCTATAGGCGCGGCATTCAGTTTTGTGATCATGATGTTCAATGTGCCGATACCGGCGGGAACTACCGGCCATGCCGTAGGCGCAGTATTGGTGGCCATACTTTTAGGGCCCTGGGCTGCCTGTATCGCGGTTACGGTGGCGTTAGTGGTGCAGGCACTGCTTTTTGGTGACGGGGGCATTACTGCCGTAGGCGCGAATTGCTTTAATATGGCTTTTATAGAAGTCTTCGCCGGATATTATATCTATAAGCTGCTCAGCGGATCATCGCCTATTGCCTCGGGCAGGAGGGTGATCGCCGCGGGAATCGCCGGGTATCTGGCTTTAAACATCGCCGCATTATCTACCGCGATCATGTTTGGTATCCAGCCGCTCTTACATAAAACTGCAAACGGGCAGGCATTGTATTGCCCTTATGGCTTGCATATCGCTATCCCCGCGATGGCAGGCGAACACCTCTTGTTATTCGGCTGGATCGAAGCGCTGGTGACGGGGCTGGTGATTAAATACCTGCAAAAACAGGATCCCGCTCTTCTGGCGGCAGGGAAAGAGGCTCTAAGATGAAGACGACCCATAAACTATGGATGGGTATTTTGATCTTGGGCGTGCTTTCGCCGATCGGGATTTTTTTTCCGGAACATTTCAAAGCAGGCGATGCCTGGGGAGAATGGGGGACGCAGACGCTCAGGGAGTTGACAGGATACATACCGCAAGGGCTGGAAAAGTTATCCGGCCTCTGGAATGCCCCGCTTCCCGATTATGCCTTTAAAGGGTGGGAAGAAAAGGGCTTGGGGCATTTAAGTTTTGCATATATAATATCAGCTGCGGTCGGGGTATTGCTGGTAGTTTTGGCAGTATACGTGCTCGGGAAATTTTTAACCAGGAAAGGCGAATAATCTTGCGCAATAACTCATCCCGCTTCATTGAGCGTTCGATCACGGGCGCTCTTTCTTTTCTGAGAAACTCCGTATTTGCCGACGATATCGCACTGCAAAAAGGGTATTTGCAGGCGCGCGACCCGCGCATAAGGGCCGCAGGCATCGGGGTGCTTCTGCTCGCGGTCCTTTTTGCCAGGAGCGCGCTCTTTTTGTCCTCTGCATACCTTTTGTGCCTCTTGTTGGCGGCCGCGTCTTCAATACACACCATGTTTTTTCTTAAGCGCACCTGGCTTTTTATACCGGCCTTTGCTTTTTTTATTGCCATTCCGGCTCTTTTTAATTTCTTCACGCCCGGCGAGCCGCTGATCTCGTTGGGGCATGGCGTAAGCATTACTGAGCAGGGTTTGCATGGTGCCGTGATTTTTTTTACACGGGTCCTTACCTCCGTTTCGCTGGCGGTCCTTTTGTCGCTCACCACCAGGCACAGCGTGCTGTTGAGGGTATTACGCATATTCAAAATACCCCAGGTTTTTGTCATGACGCTCGGTATGAGTTATCGCTATATCTACCTTTTTATCGAGACGGTCCAGAACACCTTCACGGCAATCAAAAGCAGGGTGGGGCATGTTTCTTCGGTCAGGAAAGGGCAAAGGGCGGTAGCCTGGAATATCGCCAGCCTTTGGCTGCGGTCGTATCAACTGCAGAACCAGATTTTTTCCGCCATGCTTTCCCGCGGTTACACGGGTGAAGCGCTGATCTTATACGAGTTCCGCGCAGGGGCCAAAGATTTTTTCTGGCTGGGTGTTACTATCGCTGTTTTTGTTTTCGGCCTATGGACAAATCGGTATTTGCATTAGAGGATGTTTATTTCTCTTACCTGGGAAAATTCCCTGCGCTCTGCGGAATAACCATGCAGGTGCAGAAAGGGTCCCGCGTTGCCGTCATCGGAGCAAACGGCACCGGCAAATCCACGCTTTTATCGCTTCTTGACGGTTTGTCGTTTCCCGACCGGGGGACGCTTTACGCATTCGGAGAACAGTTAAGCGAACGCATGGCCGGGGATGACGATTTCTGGCGCCTTTTTCGCCGCAAGGTCGGGTTTGTTTTTCAGAATCCCGACATCCAGCTTTTCTGTCCCTCGGTCCGGGAAGATATCGTTTTTGGCCCTCTGCAGATGGGGGTCTCCCCGGCAGAGATCAATAAACGCCTGGAGTCTTTATGCGCGGTTTTCGGGATCGCGGGCCTCCTTGAACGCCAGCCTCACCAGCTCAGTATCGGAGAGAAGAAAAAGGTCGCCATTGCCTCGGTGCTCGCGATCGAGCCCGAGGTGCTGCTGTTGGATGAACCGACCGCGGGGCTTGACCCTCAGACCTCGCGAGAGATCGTGGATATTCTTTTTAAAGAACATGAAAAAGGCACCACGATCGTCACCGCGACCCATGATCTGCATATCATTGAAGAGATCGCTGACGCCGTGCATGTAATCGGGGGCCAAAAAAGGATCATCCGAAGCGGCCCCGCAGAGCAGGTCCTCGCGGACCAGGCCTTCCTGCAGGAGAATAATCTCATCCACACCCACAGCCACCGCCATAAAGACACGGTGCACACGCATCCGCATACGCACTGCGACCACCATCAGCCCCGCTGATTTTTTCCAGGAATCTATTTTGCTATTCGAGGCTCCTTGTGTATAATAGGGCTGGCAGATTAAAAACCCACGCGGGCCGGCAGGTTTTTTCGCAAGACCGGCGGCGCGTAAATCCGAAAGAACATCCCATGCAGGAAATCCTGTTTGTCGACAAGCCGAAAGGAATGAGCTCTTTTTCGGTCATCAGGGCGCTGAGAAAGAAGCTTAAAATCCGCAAGATGGGGCACGCCGGGACCCTTGACCCTATCGCCACGGGCCTTTTGATCATCGGGGTCGGCAACGGAACAAAAAGGCTGGCGGAATACTTTAACCTCCCTAAGGTGTATCTTATCGATATTCTTTTGGGAAAGCAGACCGATACCGGCGACATTACCGGAGCAGTGACCGGCCAACAAGAGGTAAAGTCCATCAGCGAAGAGGAAGTGCGGAGCGTCTTAAAAAGCCTTGAGGGGGTCGTTGAAATGCCCATCCCGCTGTATTCGGCAGTCAAGCATAAAGGCATGCCGTTCTATAAATACGCGCGAAAGCGGATCAAGGTCGAGCCGCGCCTCAGGAAGTCGGAGATCTTTTATCTCGATCTTCTGGAAACCAAAGAAGGCCCTGACGGCCCGGTGATCACCGTGGAAATGAAATGCCAGAAAGGGACCTATGCCCGGTCGGTGGCGGAAGAGATCGGCAAGCGCCTGGGAACGCTGGCGACCGTCTTTGACCTCAGGAGGCTCCAGGTGGGCGATATAAGCGTTTCACAGGCAAAGAGGCTCGATGAATTTTAGAAGCGGATTTGTCAGTATTGTCGGAAGGCCTAATGTCGGGAAATCCTCCCTCCTGAACGCCCTGCTCGATACCAAAATAAGCATCGTCTCGCCCGTACCTCAAACCACCCGTTATAAGATCCGGGGCGTTATGCATACCCATAACGCGCAGGTCGTGTTCGTCGACACTCCCGGGATGCACGCGCTCAAAGAAGAGCTGGCCGCGCGTTTGAACGAGGTGACATTGAGTGCCATTGACGGAGCAGAGCTGCTTTTATACGTCACCGATGTCACGCGGCACGTCGGGAAAGAAGAACAGGATATCATGCACCTGGTTTTGGCTTCCCGGATACCGGTGATCATGGCGTTTAACAAAATCGATCGCGGGACCAAGTGCCTTTCGGAATATACGGATGCCTGGAATCAGCAGCTCGCCGGCTTCCCCGCGGCCAAAGACCCGGTGCGTTACTATATGCCTGTTTCAGCGGAGACGGGAAAGAACATCTCCAGGCTCCGCGAGGCCGTGATAGGGTTGATGCCGGAACACCCGCCGTTTTATGAGCCTCAAACGGTAACCGATTTTCCCCTGAAGTTCAGGATTGCCGACACCATCCGGGAAAAGCTTTTTTTGAGCCTGAAGGAGGAATTGCCGCACAGCGTGGCCGTCATCATAGAGGGGATAGAGGATAAACGGCGGTTGTGCCGGGTCAGCGCCTCCATATATGCCAATACCGATTCGCAGAAGGCGATCCTTATCGGGAAAAACGGCGCGTTTTTAAAAGAAGCGGGCACCGCCGCCAGGAAAGACCTGGAGAAAATGCTTAAGAAAAAAGTTTACCTTGATCTGCGGGTGAGCGTGCTGAAGAACTGGCAGGAGAAGCCGCGGGTGCTCATGGAGCTCGGTTACACGCTTTGATCCTTCGCAGAAATCCCCGAGCTTTAGCCCGAGGAATGAATGGAATTATGCATTTTCTGCTCAGGAGGAAGCCCCGGACTTAAGTCCGGGGAGCTTCACTGAAAATACAAAAAAATTCAAAAAAAATTTGCTTTTTTACAAATTGTAATTAGAATAAGAGTATTATGAGGAACGTATTGAAAGAGCGCCTGGAGACCGTCGAGCTTAAAGAAATGCCGTTCAAAGAGGACGAAGCCGTTTCGGCGGTCCACTTGATCGTTGATTTCGTCGCGCCCCGTAATTTTATCGAAGATCCCGACGAGATCGAAAAGGTCCTTTTTGAGGCAGCCAAGGCTGCCCATAATACTCCGCTTAAGACCGCTATCTATAAATTTCCGGTGCAGGGCGTTACCGGCGTTATATTGCTCGCCGAATCGCATATCTCCATCCACACCTGGCCGGAGCACGATTATATCTCCATCGATATCTTCACCTGCGGCAAAAAAACAAAACCTCACAACGCCCTGGAGTACCTGAAAGAAAAGTTTGCCCCCCGCGAAGTGAAAGTCCGAGAGATCAAAAGAGGCAACGCGTGAAGTCGATCCCGCCGTACCATAATCGCCCCTGGTTCATCGAAACGTCTTTTCCCGGAGTAAGGCGCTGCAAGAAAGACGCCTTTCTTATCGGCAAGGAAATATTCAAGGGCAAGAGCGATTTCCAGGATATCTACATTTTTGAGAGCCCCGGTTTTGGCAGGATACTGGTACTCGACGGCATTATCCAATTTTCCCAGAGCGACGAATTTATCTATCATGAGACTATCGCGCACGTGCCGCTGCTTTCGCATCCTTCGCCAAAACGATTATTGGTAGTCGGGGGCGGCGATGGAGGGGTATTGCGGGAGGCGGTCAAACACCCTTTAGCAGAGCTTTATCAGGTTGAGATCGACCGGAAAGTGGTCGCCCTGGCGAAAAAACACCTGCCGTTTGTGTCCCGGGGAGCGTTTTCGGACAAGAGGTTCTCGATCTCCTTTGAGGATGGCAGGAAGTTCATCAAGAGGTATAAGGACTTTTTTGACGTGATCGTGGTCGATTCCACGGACCCCGTAGGCCCCGGGAAGGTCCTTTTCCAGGGGGATTTCTATAAGACGGTCTTTGAAGCGCTTACCTCCGACGGGATCGCGATATTCCAGTTAGGGCCTTTCCTTGATTTCGACCTGATCGTGAAACCTACCGCGCGTAAGCTAACGCCCTATTGCCGTTATGTCCATCCGGTACGGCTCCCCATGCCTTCCTACAGCTGCGGCTGCGAGTACTGTTTTATGATCGCCTCCAAGAAAATAGACCCCGCCTCGATCCCCCCTTCCGTCATCGCCAAGCGCCTTAAAGAGCGGCTTGGGACAAAGGCTTCTTCCTTGAAATATTACACCCCTCCCATGCATCTTGCCAGCATGGTTATGCCCAGGATGTGGCAGTTATAAGGGATGAACAAAAAATCGAAGATATTGATTTTAGGTGATGGCCGGATAGGCTGTGCTCTCCGGCATTTTTTTAGGCTCAGTCCCTGGGTAGCCGGGGCGGATTTTGCCCGCAGGGACCGCGATGCGGCAACCTGCGACCTTTTGATCGGCGCCTTGCCGGGGGAGCTCGGAGGAAAGGGCCTGGCGCTCGCTTTGAAATACCGTAAGAACCTGCTGGATATCTCCGATATAGACCCTCCGTTTTATTTGGCGAAGAAGGCCGAGATCGCAAAGCAGGGGATTACAGTCATCCCCGGCTGCGGCTTCTCTCCGGGAGCGGTTAATTTTATCCTCGGGCACGAACTCCAAGACGCCACCTCCATCAAAAAAATCGAAGTCAAGGCAGGTTCATTATGCATAAAAAAGTTTTTTTTCCCTTTTCTTTGGTGTTTTGAGGACCTGGTGCTTGAGCACAGTATCCCTTCCTGGCAGGTGTGTTCCGGCAAGAAGGTAAAATTCCCTCCCTTCGCGGCTTACGCCCCGGAGCGCTTTGCCGGCATAGCGGCAGAAAGCTATTTCTGCGCAAGCGGTTTTGAGAATGTCATGCAGGAAGCCGGTATCCGCGATTTTACCTGCAGAGTGGTGAGGCCAAAGGGGTTCATGGATTTCTTCCAGTTTTTGAAAAGCCACGGTTTTCTGAAAAAATCGGCGGTGCAGTTTACGAAAAAAACGCTTGAATCATCAATCCCGGATAACATCACGCTGGCCGAGATCGCGGTAGAGAGGAAGCGGGGGGAAACCTTATGGAACTTAAGGGCCTTTTCCCGAAAAGGAGAAGAGCGTAATTCCATGCAGAAGATCACGGCCTCCGTGCCCGTGGTAATGGCACGGTTGATCGCCGAAGGAGCGCTGCGGCAGCGGGGATTGCTCTTTATGCACGAACTGGGAAGGGATCCGGGGCTGGTCAATGGCCTGTTGGCCGGCCTTAAGGCGCAGGGTATTGTTTGTAATCGCCGGCATATAACATGATCAAACATTCCTATTTAACGGACAAGGTTGGCGTGTGTTCTTCGGGGATTCATCGACGGGGGATCTTTGCCGTCAAGCCGATCCGCAAAGACGAGATAATCGCCGTATGGGGAGGTTTTATCATTACGCAAAAAGAATTCAATTCTCTTTCGCGCGGGAAATTCAGGAACATCGATGATTATGCGACCAAGATTGCCGAAGGATTTTTCCTGGTTTCCTGTAAAAAGGGCGGGTTAGAAGACGACGATTTTTTTAACCATAGCTGCCATCCTAATGCGGGCATCAAAGGCAATATCCTGATGGTTGCCATGAAGGATATCAAGCCGGGTGAAGAGATCACCTATGATTATGCCATGACCGATGCCGACTTCGATTATTCGTTTCAATGCAGCTGCGGAGCAAAGGATTGCCGTAAGCGGATCACGACGAAGGACTGGAAAAACCCCGCGTTACAGAGGAAATATAAAGGTTATTTCTCCTGGTATATCGAAGAAAAGATCAGGAAGGCCCGGAAGAAACGCTCACCCCGCCCGGCTCCGGACCGTTAAAACAAAGGACACCGCGTGAAAAAAACAGACGATAGATCCGGCCGCGGCAAACCCCTGGTTATGCCCCTGAAGAGCAAAAAAAGGTTTTTGCGGCTGCTTGACGATTCTTGCCAAACGCGCCGTTTCCGCGGGGGCCTGGTGGCCCTGAAGCCCCGCTGTTCTGTCGGAGAGCATGTGACCGACCGGAAAGAAGAAGTCCTCATCATACTTGAAGGAAGGGCCCGGGTATCGTGCGCGGGGTTTAAGGATCTCCGCGCTCAGGCCCCAGAGCTGGTGTACATCCCCCCGGAGACGAGACACGATGTGCAGAATGCCGGGAAAGGCACCCTTCGATACCTGTATCTTGTCACGCCGGTCGTATAAGACCAATCTTTTCGTCTTGACTAACCGGGAGGGCTACCGTAAAATAAGCATACTCCTTTTGTTTGATAAGTTCCTGCGAGGATGGCGGAATGGCAGACGCGACAGTTTGAGGGGCTGTTGCCCGCAAGGGTGTGAGGGTTCAACTCCCTCTCCTCGCATAAATCCGAGAAAAGGCAACAGTAAAAAACCGGCATAATAATGCCGGTTTTTTTGTTAGCCGAGAGAATCCGGTCGTTACGGTTAGCCGCCTGGCGGAGGAGCGGGGGTCCTGGTTTCGTCCCGGCGCTGGTCTTTGACGTAATTACTTCCCTGCAGTTTCTTGGCGTATGATTTCAATTCCGCGCCGATCTCTCCCACCTGAGCTACGTGTTCTATCTTCCTGAATTCATTGGTGACTACGCCGATGGATACCGAAAGAAGGGGGATGCGTTGTTCCTTTCCCTGGCGGTCGAAAGCGACGATATAGCCGTTGGTCCTGTCTGTTTCATTGTAGAATGAAGGAGTCTTATCCCCGAATTCATCGATGATCGCTTTGCAGAGAGAGTCGACTGTCGCGGGGATGGTTACGATGACGAAATCGTCCCCGCCGATATGCCCGACGAAATCATCGGGATTGCCGACCTGCTGGGCGACCTGTATGAGGATACGCGCGGTTTCCCGTATGACCTCATCCCCGTGTTCAAAGCCGTATTTGTCGTTGTAAGACTTGAATTTATCCAGGTCGATATAACATACCGCAAAGAGCGTTTTCTTTTCAATGCGGCGGGAGAGTTCGTTCATGATCGAAACGTTCCCCGGAAGCCGCGTCAGGGGATTAGCCTCAAGGTCGATTTCCGTGCGCCTCAATATCATGCGTATATGCGCCAGCAGCTCTTTCGGTTCGAAAGGCTTAACCATGTAGTCGTCAGCTCCGGCGTCAATGCCGCCTACTTTATCTTCGACCTCGCCTCGCCCGGTGACCATAATGATCGGCAGGTGCCTGAGCAGGATGTCTTTCTTGACCTGCATGCAGACCTCCCGGCCGTTCATTCTCGGCATGTTGTAGTCCAGGAGCACCAGGTCCAGGGGTTTCGATTTTATGATGCGCATTGCTTCTTCGCCGTCATGCGCCTTGGAGATTTCGAAGTTTTCCTCGGAGAGCGTTATCTCCAGGACATCAAGAATGTCGGGATCGTCATCGACGAGCAATACGCGGGGTTTTATCACGGCTGCGATCTCCTTCTGTCTATCGTATGGGCAACGTAAAACTGAACGTGCTTCCTTTGCCGGGAGCGCTTTGCACCCAGATCTTTCCCTTATGGGCTTCTACGATGTGTTTGACCAACGAAAGTCCGAGCCCCGTGCCTTTTACCTGTTGGTTGATCTCGTTATCAACGCGGTAGAATTCACCGAATAGCTTCTCGAGGCCGTCGGGAGGGATGCCGATGCCGGTATCGGTGATATCGACCTGGACGGTCCTGTCTTTTTTTACCTCTGCCCGGATGGTGATCTTGCCATCCTGGGGAGTAAATTTAACGGCATTGGCGAGCAGGTTGATAAAGACGCGCTCGATCTGGCTCTTATCGACCATGATCGACGGCATCTCTTTGCTTACCTGGGCCGTCAGATCGATATTTTTATTTTTACACTGGATAAAAATAAGGTCCATGACATTGGCGATAATGGCCTTGAGGTCGTGCTCCTCGATCTTCATGACGGCTTTGCCCGATTCGATGCGCGCGATGTCAAGCAGGCCGTTGACCATGTGCACGAGTTCGTCGCTGTGCGAATTTATCTTTTCCAGGCGTTCCTTGACCGGCTGCGGGAGCGCCCCCAGTTTTTCCGCAAGGAGGATGGCGGCATACCCCTTGATCGAGGTCAAAGGGGTACGCAGTTCATGGGAAACGCTGGAGATGAAGTCTGTTTTCCTTTTGTTTATCAGCTTCACTTCGTTTAAGACCGCTGTCAGCTCGCGGGTGCGTTCGTCGACCTTGTTTTCGAGCTCCTGCTGCGCCATCCAGGTCTTTTCAAACAGGCGGGCGTTTTCGATCGCCTGCCCTATTTGATTGGTCAGGATGGTGATCAACTCTTCGTCGCCCGCGGTGATCGCCACATCCGGGTCTTCGGTGCCGAGGAAGAAAAAACCTTTGTTCCCTTCTTTTGGGGTAATGGGGGAGATAACGAAGGCCGTAACCTTAAAAACAGTACTTATCCTCTCTTCGTTGAGCCCCGTATCCTGCGACAGTGAGATCGAGGAAACCGTCTTTTCCTTGAAGATAAGGTCGAGGTATTTTTCTTTCTCCGCGTCTACGGCGGCCTTTATCTTGTATGCCTCGTCTTCCAGGTACCCGATGCTTAAGTTTATGCTGAATTTCGCCTCCCGCTGGTTCCAGACAAGCGCGCAGGCTTTTTCAAACCCGAGCTCCTGCAGGAAATCTCCCCGCACCCTTTTGAGGATCTGGCGTTCTTCCAGGGTCGTACTGATCGAGCGGGACAGCTTCTGGAGCGCGTAGAGGCCGGTTATTTTTTTATCGAGTTCTTCCTGTGTCTTGTTCAGGGCCATATCGGTGCGCATGATGAGCTTTGCCTGTTCATCCATCTCATCGACCGATTTCCTCAATTTGTCGGTTTCACGCTGAAGCCGTTTCTGTTTCTCCGCTTTCAGGAAGAGGGCGATCGCCAGGCCCGCAAGGATCAGGATATAGATGAGCTTGAGCATGACGGAAAGCATAGAGAGTGAAGGGTCCGGGGCGTTTGGCATTTTAATTGCTGACTGCAAGCATGGTGATGGTTTGGTTATGCAGGTGCGTTTGTCCCTGGTAATCGATCGATAAAAGCGGCGCCTGCTCCCCATACGTATAAATGCCCAGTATGGGCGTATCCTTCCGGATCCCGCTTTTTATGATCTCCAGTTCCTTATCCGCGTCCCTTTTTAACAACATATACCGCGAAACGGAATCGAATACAAGAAGAAAGTTGATGTCCGGGTCTTTTAACAGCTCCCTGCGCTGGGAAACGAGGTTCTGTTTTGCTTCTTCCAGCGCCTGGTGGGTAGCGGCCAGGCACGATTCTTTCGTGCCGATCATCAGCCGTACGGTGCTGCCTTCTTCAACATTACCCTGCATGTGCAGCGACCCGTCGTCGCCGACCAGGCGGGCATTACGCAGCAGGTATTCCTGTTCTCCCGGGAGGAACATCCCGAGCGGATAAAGTACCGAAATACGCTTTATTTCCCTCTGTAGTTCGGCAAAGCCGCGGCCCAGGTATTCCTGGTACATCTTGATCGCGGGCTGGTTGTTTATTTCGTATACGACATTGCCTTCTGCCCTGGTGACGGTCCGGGGTTTCCCGAGCGGCTTCCAGCCGTGTTTGAGGCCCAGGCCAAAGCTGATCTTACCCGCAAAAAGTATGCCCACGATCGCGTCATTTATCATTTCCTGGTTGGAATAAACGTAGGTTTTCAGGAAACGAAGGTTGTCCGACGCCGAAGCGCCGATAAGCGGGAAGCTTCTGCCCAGCCTTTCCTGAAGGCCGTTTATGATCCCGGTGCCTTCTTCTATCAGGCCGTCACAGAACGTTACGCTCAAAACCCTGTGCATGTTTTGGAACCCGGCCATCAGCTTCACGCCGAGTTCCCGGCCTGCTTCCAGGGTCCCCTTTTCTTTGATATCCTTGACGCAGGCAGCGTTAAAATACGTGCCTTTGGGAAAACCGAGCAGCATCACCGCAACGGCACTGCTGAAAACCCCTTCATTGGACATGATCGCAGCACCCGTCAAGCCGATGATCGGGATGCGGTTTAAGAGGATATTGAGGGTTTTAAGCAGTATCGGGTATGCATGATCAAAAGAGGTGAAGGTGATGGCAAGGTCGACCTTTGCGCCGTGCATGTTGATCGCCGCGATTTTTGCGGCTTCCTTGACCGCCAGCACGGGGTCCTTTTCTGTGCTTACCCCCAGGCCTACATACATATGAGATCCAATAAAATCGTTGACTTACAAATCCGCATAGATTACAATAAATGCACTTTATCGGTTTACTACGGCCCCATCGTCTAGCCCGGTCTAGGACGCGTGGTTCTCAGCCACTAAACACCGGTTCAAATCCGGTTGGGGCTATTAGAATTTTCCGCAAAGCGGAAAATTCTATGCCGATAGCTGTTCCCTACAAGCTCAACTCCTCAAGCCCGACGATCTTAACCGGATAATTATCTTTCAGTTCGCCCTGCGCCTCAAGGACTACCAGGTCATTGGGGCTTAAGCCATCCAGTATCTGCACGTAATCGCTGGTGATATAGCCCAGGCTTACCTGGCGGAGCCTCACCACCCCGGTCTCAACTTCGTCTTCATCTTTCTTAAGCGACTGAAGGGGGATGACGGGCAAAAGCGTCGTATTGCCGGCAGGTATGATGGTAGTCGCGGGTATCACCAGCGCATTATCCAGTTCGATGATCATGACCTCCACCCTGCTGAACATCCCCGGGAAAAGCAGCCAGTCGGGATTGGTGACCTTGATTTTCGCGGTAAGCGTCCTGCTTTTTCCTTCGACAACCGGATAAATACTGTCGATAAGCCCGGAGAAGACCCGGTTCGGGTAGGCATCGACATACACCTTGGCCATCTGGCCGGTTTTGATCTTATTGATATCCCGTTCGACCACCCCCACCTCGACGAATATTTCGTCGATCTCATAAAGAGAGGCAACTTTATCCTGCGGGGTCACAAACTCACCCTCTTCGGCCTCACGCGGCCCCATCGCGCAATCCTTGGACGCATAGAAAAAAGTCTTCTTCAGCTCGTTTTCTCCCAGATCCCATTCGCTGCGCGCCGTTTCAACCTGGTATTGCGCGCTTTTCGTCTCCAGTTCTACTTCTTCCATCTTGGATTTGATCAAGGCGCCGACTTCGTAGAGTTTCCGGTGCACCTCCAGCTTTTTCATCACGGAATCATACGATGCCTGGGCAGCGTTGAACTTGTTTTTTGCATAGGAGACTTTTAGTTCAGCATCTTTCGGGTTGAGGCAGGCAACCAAATCGCCCTTCTTGATCTTTTCGCCTTCCCGGAAAAATATCTGCTTGATTACTCCGGCCACCTCAAAGCGTATCTCTATTTCGGTCTTCCCTTTGATAGTCCCCATAACAGGCAGGATATCTTTGAAATTCGATGGCCTCGCCCTGAATACGCGCACCAGTATCGGTTTAACTTCTGTTTTGACAGTGGTTTTCGCTCCTTCGGGAGGCTGAGCCTGGCCGGGTGTTTGTTCCGGGGCTCCCGGAGCCGCTTCTTTTGCCGGAGAGAACGGCGTCTTTATCTGCAGTTTCAGGGTGGTCTTGAACATCCCCCAGCCGATGACTACGATCCAGAATAGTATGAAGATTCCGAAAAAGATGGTGGTTTTTTTTAGCTGCATACAGCCTCCTGGCTATTTTCTGGTCAGCCTTAGGTCGACAAAAATAAGATACACGCACGGGATGACGAATAGCGTCAAGAATGTTGCCAGCGTCATGCCTCCGATAACGGTAATGGCAAGCGGTGACCAGAGGCTCGCGGATTCGCTTTTATCCAGCGCCATCGGTATGAGCCCCAGTATCGTCGTCAAGGACGTTATCATGATCGGCCTCAACCGGTCGAACGATGCCATGATCACCAGGTCCCTGATCCCGCCTTTGAGGCCGAATTCCTCGGCCCTCCTATGGCGCAAGAAATTAATGCGGTCGATCAGGATAATCGCATTGTTGACGACGATACCGCCGAGCATGATCGCACCGATCAGCACACCGGTACCGACCGGCTTGTTGGTCAGGCGCAGCGCAATGATCGCGCCGATCGCGGCCAAGGGCACCGTCATCAGGATGATAAAAGGCTGCGCGAAAGATTCAAAAAGCCCCGCAAGGAGCATATAGACCAGAATAAGGCTCAAGACAAGCGCCAGGCTCAATTCATTCTGGTTGCGTATCATTTTATCATAATTGCCTCCCAGTTGCCAAAAGTAATCCTTGGGGAGCGTAAAATTTTTCAGCACATCTTTTACCAGATCTGCCGCCGTGCCCAGGGCGACGCCGCCGGTGTTGGCGCTTACCTGGACCATGCGGAATTTATTCTTGCGCCATATTTCGCTGGGGCCGATGTCGAATTTGAAATTGGCCAGCTGCGATAAAAATACCGGTTCGCCTTCCTGGGAGACCAGGATAACGCGGCGCAGCGCCTCAAAGGTCTTGCGGTACCTTTCTTCCAGGCGCACGATCGTCTCTGTTTCTTTGCCTTCCTGCGAGTCGCGCTCTCCCGCCGCCGGCCTTGGTATATCCCCGAGAGAGAACTCCGGCACCGGCGATTCCTCTTTGTTATAACGCAGCAGCGGCCCGGTTTTGCCGCGGTAGTGCGTGGCGACCATCCCGCGCATATGGGTGTGCAGGGTCATGGCGATATCGCGCGTAGAGAGCCCCAGGAGCGCTGCCTGGGTTTTATCGACATTCAGCCGCATCTCGGGCCTTCCTTCGCGCATCCTGATCTTGGTATCGGTAAACTTCGGTATTGTCTGTATCCTCTGGGCGACCTGGATCGCAAGCCCTTTGAGGACCTGGTAATCGTACCCGTAGAGCTCTATCAGGATTTCTTTTGTCCCGATCTCTTCGGGCTCTTCATAGTAAATAAAGGCAGGGTCGAGTTTTTCGGTGAGCTGGCGTAGTTCATTGATGATCTGGGGTGTGGCCCTTTGGCGTTTGCTCAGGGGCTGAAGTTCCACGTAGATCTTGCTTGACCATGGCTCGATCTTTGATGTGGCGGTCTTGACTTCCGGGACGCGGGTCACGAATTCTTCCACTTGCGCCACCACTTTATCCGTGACCTCAAGCCTGGTCCCGGTCGGCATCTCCACGAACACGGTAAACTTGTTCTGTTCGGCGATCCCGATGAATTCTTTTTCCAGTTTTTTTGATTCCAGCATGATCCGGGCGAGGCCGAGGATCGCAAGCACTATAACCAGGTAGCGCAGGGTAAGGGTGACCGAGACGATATTCTTATAGAGCGTCTGCATCCGGTAGGAAAAAGATTCCGGTTTGCCAGGCGGTTCCGGTTGCTGCTGGGTGTCCCCCGCCTTTTCTTCCGTAGGCGCTTCGTTTGGAACCGGAAGAGGCAGGTGTTTGAATTTTATCCGCGCGGCAAGCATCGGGATAAACGTGACGGCTGCAAGCAGGGATGCAAGCAGGGAATAGGTGATCGTCAGGGCGATGCCGCTGTAAAGCATCCTGATCTCCGG